>NZ_JBEOVU010000036.1:0-87340 GCF_040295685.1 Streptomyces sp. NPDC002734 | reverse complement strand
CCTGGCTGAGAAGTGCTCCTTAGAAAGGAGGTGATCCAGCCGCACCTTCCGGTACGGCTACCTTGTTACCCGGACCGCGCTCGCGGTCCGGGCCTCCTGGCGTCTGCCGGGGCCGTGCGTGTCCTGCGGGACCGGTCAGTCCCGCAGGAGGTCCGGCACGCCGTCGCCGTCCGGGTCGTCGCGTTCCCCGGAGACGACGGTGAGCTGCTGGGTGGCGCGGGTGAGGGCCACGTACAGGACCCGCAGGCCGGCCGGCGACTCGTCGGCGATCTCGGCCGGGGAGACGACCACGGTGGCGTCGTACTCCAGGCCCTTGGCCTCCAGGCTGCCCAGGGCGACCACCCGGTCCCCCAGGCCCTGAAGCCAACGGGCCGCCTCCTCGCGGCGGTTCATCGGCACGACCACGCCCACCGTGCCCTCGACCAGCGCCAGTTGCCGCTGTGCCTCGGCCCGCACGGTGGGGCCGAACCCGCCCGTGGCCACCGCGAACCGCGGCCGGACGCCGGTGGAGCGGACCGCGGTGGGCGCCTCGGCGCCCGGCATGGCCAGCGCCAGCACCCTGGCGGCCAGCTCCGCGATCTCGGAGGGGTTGCGGTAGTTGACGGTGAGGGTGAACCGCCGCCGCGGCCGGGTGCCCAGCGCCTCGTCGCGGGCCTGGGCGGCCTCGTCGGGGTCGGACCAGGAGGACTGCGCCGGGTCGCCGACCACCGTCCAGGTGGCGTGCCGCCCGCGCCGCCCCACCATCCGCCACTGCAGGGGCGTCAGGTCCTGGGCCTCGTCGACGATGACGTGCGCGTACTCCACCCGCTCCTTCGCGAGCCGTTCGGCCCGCTCGCGCTGGGTCTCCTCGCGCTGCGGCATCAGCTCCTCGAGGCCGGTGAGCTGGTCCAGCGGGTCGAACTCGCGCTTGCGGCGCGGGCGCACGGGCACCCCGAGCACCGCCTCCAGCTCGTCGAGCAGCGCGATGTCGTGGACGGTCAGCCCGTCGCGGCGCAGCGACCTGGCGACCTTGCGGATCTCGCCGGGGTTGAGGACGCGGCGCGCCCAGCGGCCCAGGCGCCGCTCGTCGGCCATCGCGGTGAGCACCGCGCGCGGGGTGACCTCGGGCCACCAGGCGTCGAGGAACTCGATGAACGGGTCCTCGGTGGTGACGTCCTCGTCGAAGGAGGAGCGCAGTTCGGCGGCGAGCTCCGGGTCGCTGTGCCGGGAGCCGGCGCCGGACTTCTGCCACAGCGCGTCGAGCAGCAGCTTGCGGGCGCGCGGGCGCAGCAGGTTGACCGGGGCGGTGCCGCCCAGGGCGGCCTGGCGGATCCGCTCCAGCTCGCCGGCCTCCAGTTCCAGGCGGCGGTTGAAGGCGACCACCCGCAGCCGCTCGGGGCACGGGACCTCGCCGGTGCCGCCGGGGCCCAGTTCGAGGGCGCCGCGGGCGGCCTTCCGCAGCACCTTGAGCATCCGGTAGGAGCCCTTGACGCGGGCGGCGGACGGGGAGTCGTGCAGCGTCGCCTCGACGCCGTCGACGAGCGAGCCGATCGCGCGGACGGCGACCTGACCCTCCTCGCCGAGCGAGGGCAGCACGCCCTCGGTGTAGGCGACCAGCAGCGGCGTCGGGGAGACGATCAGGATGCCTCCCGCGTAGCGCCGCCGGTCCTGGTAGAGCAGGTAGGCGGCGCGGTGCAGGGCGACGGCGGTCTTGCCGGTGCCCGGCCCGCCCTCCACGTAGGTGACGGAGGCGGCGGGGGCCCGGATCACCTGGTCCTGCTCGGCCTGGATGGAGGAGACGATGTCGCGCATGGTGTGGCCGCGGGCGCGGCCCAGCGCGGCCATCAGCGCGCCGTCGCCGATGACGGCCAGTTCGCGGCCGTCGAGGTGGGCGGTGAGCTGCGGGCGCATCAGGTCGTCCTCGACGCCGAGCACCTTGCGGTTGCGGGAACGGATGACGCGGCGGCGCACCACCCGGCCAGGGTCGACGGGGGTGGCGCGGTAGAACGGGGCTGCGGCCGGGGCGCGCCAGTCGATGACCAGCGGCGCGTAGTCCTCGTCGAGGACGCCGATCCGGCCGATGTGCAGGGTTTCGGCGACGTCCGCGGTGTCGTCCTCGCGGATCGCCTCGTCGGCGGGCTCGACGGAAGTGTAGGCGCCGTCGGGGCCCTTCTTGCCGTCCTTGCCCAGCAGCATGTCGATGCGGCCGAAGAGGAAGTCCTCGTACTCGTTGTTGAGCCGGTTGAGGTGGATGCCGGCCCGGAAGACCTGTGCGTCGCGTTCGGCGAGCGCGCCGGGCGTGCCGACGTGGCCCTTGCGGGCGGCGTCCCGCATCAGGAACTCCGCCTCGGAGATCTTCTCCTCGAGGCGGACGTACACGCGGTCGAGATGTTCCTGCTCGAGGGCGATCTCGCGTTCTCTGGCGGAGTCCCCCGCCGCGTCGCCGTCACTCTCGCTGGTCGTGCTGCGAGCCGTGTCGACCGCGTTCCCCTTTTGTGCCTGAGCGGCCACCGGTGTCCCCATTCATGCGTACTGGCGGCCGTCAACAGTACGCGACCTGGATCAATTCGCGTACTTGGTATCCGCGGCGGGGTCCAGGGCGAGGCGGTAACCGCGCTTGACGACGGTCTGGATGAGCTTGGGGGCGCCCAGGGCGGTGCGCAGCCGGGCCATCGCGGTCTCCACGGCGTGCTCGTCGCGGCCCGCTCCGGGCAGGGCGCGCAGCAGGTCGGCGCGGGAGACCACCCAGCCCGGGCGGCGGGAGAGGGCGCGCAGCAGCGCCATGCCGGCCGGGGGGACGGGCCGCAGCTCGCCGTCGACCAGTACGGCGTGGCCGCGGATCTCGACGCGGTGCCCGGCGACCGGCAGGGCGCGGGCGCGGGCCGGGAGGTCCTGGCACAGCAGCTGGACGAGCGGGCCGAGCCGGAACCGCTCGGGCTGCGCGGTGTCGACGCCGTGCGCGTGCAGCGGCAGCGCGGTGACCGGTCCGACGCAGGCGGGGAGCACGTCGTGGGCGAAGGCCTCGAGCAGGGCGGGGAGCTGTCCGCGGGCCTCGGCGCGGGCGAGCAGCGAGGCGGCGGCGGGCGCGCTGGTGAAGGTGACGGCGTCCAGGGTGCGGGCGAGCACGGCGTCGAGCAGCCGGTCGACGGGGCCGAGGTCCTCCGGCGGCATCCACCGGTAGACGGGCACCCCGACCACCTCGGCCCCGGCCTCACGCAGCGCCTCGACGAAGCCGGGCAGCGGTTCGCCGTGCAGCTGGATGCCGACGCGGCGCCCCTCGACGCCCTCGGTCAGCAGCCGGTCCAGGACCTCGGCCATCGACTCGGAGGCGGGCGACCACTCCTCGGTGAGCCCGGCGGCCCGCACCGCGCCCTTGACCTTGGGTCCGCGGGCCAGGATGCGGACCGTGCCGAGGACCTCGAGGAGGTCGCCGCCGAGCCCCCAGCCCTCCGCGGCCTCCACCCAGCCGCGGAAGCCGATGGCGGTGGTGGCGACCACCACGTCGGGGGCGCGGCGCAGCAGCTCCTTGGTGGCGGCGAGGAGTTCGCCGTCGTCGGAGAGCGGCACGATGCGCAGGGCGGGGGCGTGGACCACGTTCGCCCCGCGGCGCTGGAGGAGCGCGCCGAGCTCCTCGGCGCGGCGGGCCGCCGTCACGCCGACGGTGAAGCCGGCCAGCGGGCCATGGGTGGCCTCCGGCTGCTGCTGTTCCTGGTCTTCCATCCGGCTCTCGTCCCGCTCTCGTCCCGCATCGAACCGCTGTCGAGTCCCCGCGCGCCGCCGAGGGGCCGCGCACGGATCCGAGCCTGTCAACAGCGCGTGACAGGCTCGGATCTTCCTCATTTCGGCGCCGTTACGTCACACCTCGGCATAGCTGAGCTGCGGCTTCGTCTCGCCGTCCACCTGGGCGCCGGCCTGCGTCGGCGCGGAGGGGGCCGGACGCCGAAGGTATACCGCCCAGGTGACGAGGATGCAGACGGCGTAGACCGCGAGGAAGGAGAGGAAGGCGCCGGTGCCCGAGCCGGAGGTCATGAACGACTGGCGGAACGCCAGGTTGATGCCGACTCCGCCGAGCGCGCCGACCGCGCCGATCAGCCCCATGGAGGCGCCGGACAGCCGCCGTCCGTAGGCGTCCGCGGCCTCCCCGCGCAGCCCGCGGGCCAGCGCCTTGCGGTGGAAGATGCCCGGGATCATCTTGAACGTCGACCCGTTGCCCAGCCCCGTCAGCACGAACAGCACCACGAAGGCGCAGGTGAACGGGGTGAGCGAGCCGGCCCGGCCGGCCACCACGAGGACCACGGTGGCGGCCGCCATCGCGAGGAAGGTGGCCAGGGTGATGCGCGCGCCGCCGAACCGGTCGGCGAGCCGGCCGCCGACGGGGCGGATCAGCGAGCCGAGCAGCGGGCCGACGAAGGTCACTCCGGCGGCCTCCAGCGGGGTCCGGCCGAACTGGGTCTGCAGCACCATGCCGAAGGCGAAGCTGTACCCGATGAAGGAGCCGAAGGTGCCGATGTAGAGCACCGCCATGATCCAGGTGTGGCCGTCCCTGGCCGCGTCGAGGGCGGCGCCGGTGTCGTTGCGGACCGAGGCGATGTTGTCCATGTACCTCCAGGAGAGGGCCACGGCGACCAGGATCAGCGGGATGTAGACGCCCAGCAGCAGCCGGGGGCCGCCGCCCGCGCCGATGACGGCGAGCGCGACCAGCTGGATCACCGGCACGCCGATGTTGCCGCCGCCCGCGTTCAGGCCGAGCGCCCAGCCCTTGCGGCGCAGCGGGAAGAAGGCGTTGATGTTGGTCATGCTGGAGGCGAAGTTGCCGCCGCCGACGCCGGCCAGCAGGCCGACCAGCAGGAAGGTGGAGAAGGAGGTCCCCGGCTCCATCACCGTGAACGCGGCGACGGTGGGGACCAGCAGCATGCTCGCCGAGATCACCGTCCAGTTCCGCCCGCCGAAGACGGCGACCGCGAAGGTGTACGGCACCCGGACGACCGCGCCGACCAGGGTGACCATCGAGGTCAGCAGGAACTTGTCGGCCGGGGTCAGGCCGTACTCCGGCCCCATGAAGAGGACCAGCACGGACCAGAGCGTCCAGACGGAGAACCCGATGTGCTCGGAGAGCACGGAGAAGGCGAGGTTCCGCCGGGCCACCCGCTCGCCCTTCTCCTTCCAGAACGTCTCGTCCTCCGGATCCCAGTGCTCGATCCAGCGACCGGACCTCTTGTTCGCGACGGGGGCTGTGCGCATGACGCCTCCACGGTGACTCACCGACTGACGTCACCGACGCTAGGCAGCGCGCGTTTCGGTCCCCGGCGCGTGCCGGTGACCGCGGTGGAACGTTGCACTCACCCCGGCGGCGCGACGCCTGAGAGGTCCACGGACGGGCGACGGCCGTGGACCTCCCAGGCGCCGGCTCCTCACGGCACGGCCGGGCGGCTCCTCACGGCACGGCCGAGGGGCTGCTCACCGCACGGCCGAGCGCCGCCGGGTCCGTCCCGTCGGCCAGGGACGGATCCGGCGGCCCGCCGCGACGTCCTCGACCCAGCCGAAGGCGAGGACCACCAGGGCCAGGAGCGGCAGCAGCAGCAGGAAGGACCCCGTCAGCGACCACGCGTCGCCCACCCCGAACAGGTCGAGCAGCGGGAAGGTGAGGGCGATCAGCAGGTTGTGCCACAGGTACACGGTGACCGCGCGGTTGTTGGCGAGGGTGACCAGGCCGTCGAAGCGCCGCAGCCGCCCGGGCAGTTCCGTCCACACCGGCGCGTAGACCAGCAGGACCACCACGAAGCCGAGCGACCACAGCGCCTGCGCCGGGGCGATGTCGTTGAGGTCCCAGCGGTCCTCCCCCTGGTGCCCGGAGGCCCACCACAGGCCCAGCGCCATCATCGTCGAGGCGGCGGAGACGCTGACGTACCGCGGCACCCGGGCCAGCGCCCCGTTCTCGTGGGCGAAGCCGAGGATCCAGCAACTGCCGTAGACACAGGCGTCCTTGACCACCTCGCCGGTCTCGCCGGGGATCTCGACCAGTCCCGTGCCGAACACACCGGTCAGGGCGAGCGGCGCGAGCAGCGTGGGCCAGGGCGCGCGGCGGAAGAGCCGCAGGAGCAGCGGGGAGGCGACCACGAACCACAGGTAGGCGCGCAGGTACCAGAGCGGGCCGGCGCCCTCCATCACCCAGGTGGCGTCCAGCAGCCCGGACTCCGAGCCGACCTGCTCCGGGTAGGGCGGCGCGCCCACCGGTACCAGGTAGTCGAGCATCCCGGTCCAGCCCCACGCGCCCTCGGGCCGCCAGCCGAAGCCCAGGAACAGCACGCCGAGCAGCACCGCGGAGAACGCCCACAGCGGCGGCAGCAGACGGCGCACCCGCGAGGCGACGACCTTGCGGGCCGTGCCGCCCGGCCGCTGGAGGGACCGCGCGGTCAGCGCGCCGGCCAGGGCGAACATCACGCCCATGGAGGGGAACAGGACGGTCAGCCAGGCCCACCCGAAGACGTGGTAGACCATCACCCGCAGCAGCGCGAGGGCGCGCAGCAGGTCCAGGTAACGGTCCCGCGCCCTGCCGCGCGGGGCGCCGTCGCCGCTCCCGTCCGCAGGCGTGGCCTCGGCCCCGACAGGGTGCCAGGGGAAGGGCGGGGTGTCCGCGGAGCCGGTCGGGCCGATCGGGTCGGTGGTGCCGGTCCTGCCGACCGCGCCGGTCGGGTCGGTCGCGCCGGTCGCGCCGGTCGTGCCGGTCGTCCCGGTGCTCATGCCGTGGCCTCCCGCGCACCGGAGCCGGCCACCGGAGCGGCGTCGACCACGCCGGTCCTGCGCAGCTTCTGCCACCGCAGGCGGCCGCCGGTCAGCGCCGTGATCCAGGACTGCAGCAGGACCACGTACATCAGCTGCCGGTAGAGGATCTGCTGCAACGGCAGCGAGATCAGGTACCGCATGGACTCCTTGTCCAGCCGGAACGCGTAGGCCGCGCAGACCGCCTGGACGGCGAGCACGCCCAGCCAGGCGCCGACCGTCGCCCCGGTCGGGCCGAAGACCAGCCCGTAGACCAGGAACACGTCGAAGAGCGGGGCCAGCAGCGGCGCCAGCACCATGAAGAGCGATACCAGCGGCAGGCCGACCCGGCCGAACCGCCCGGAGGAGCCCCGGTCGAGGATCGCGCCGCGGTGCTTCCAGATGGCCTGCATGGTGCCGTACGACCACCGGTAGCGCTGCGACCACAGCTGCTGCACCGACTCGGGCGCCTCGGTCCACGCCCGCGCGTTCTCCGCGTACACGACCTGCCAGCCGTCGCGGTGGATCGCCATGGTGATGTCGGTGTCCTCGGCGAGGGTGTCCTCGCTCATCCCGCCGACCCGCTCCAGCGCGGTGCGCCGGAACGCCCCGACCGCGCCGGGGATGGTCGGCATGCAGCGCAGCACGTCGTACATGCGGCGGTCCAGGTTGAAGCCCATCACGTACTCGATGTGCTGCCAGGCCCCGATCAGCGAGTCCCGGTTGCCGACCTTGGCGTTGCCGGCCACCGCCCCGACCCCCGGGTCGGCGAACGGCTGGACCAGCTCCCGCACGGTGGCCGCCTCGAAGACCGTGTCGCCGTCCATCATCACGATGATGTCGTGACTGGCGTTGGCGATGCCGCGGTTGAGGGCGGCGGGCTTGCCGGCGTTGACCTGACGGACCACCCGGACGTTGGGCAGGTCCATCGCCTCGACGATGCCGGCGGTGTCGTCGGAGGACCCGTCGTCGATGACGACCACCTCGACGGGGTGCTCACTCTCCATCAGCGAACGCACCGTGTTCTCGATGCACTTGGCCTCGTTGTACGCCGGGACGAGCACCGTCACCGGTTCGGTGACCGGCTGCTCGCCCCACCGGCCGCCGCGTCGGCGCACCCGGCGTACGTGCAGCGCGGACAGCAGCAGCATCAGCGCGAACCGGCCGATGACCAGGGCGCCGATCACCACCAGGCCGGACACCAGCACGGTGGTGACCGACTCGGAGGCCTGCACCAGCCACACCCATGCCTTGCCCTTCCACAGCTCCGCGCCGGACACCTCGGTGTGGGCACTCGGCCCGTCCAGCGCCTCGGAGAGGTTCTGGAACGCGTAGCCCTCGCGCTCGAGCGCCGGCAGCATCCGGTCGAGCGCGGCCACCGTCTGGCTGCGGTCGCCGCCGGAGTCGTGCATCAGCACGATCGCTCCCGCCCCGTGCTGGGGGGTGGCCCGGCGGACGATCTCGTCGACTCCGGGGCGCTTCCAGTCCTCGCTGTCGGTGTTGTTGAGGACGGTCAGGTACCCGCGCCGGCCGATGTGCCGGGTCACCGGCCAGCTGTTGTCGTCCATGGCGTCGGCGAACGACGAGTACGGCGGGCGGAACAGCGAGGTCCGGATGCCGGCGGCGCCGGCCAGCGCGGTCTGGGTCTGCGACAGCTCCCAGTCGATGCGGGCCGGGCTCTGGTAGGAGAGGTCGGGGTGGTTGAAGGTGTGCACCCCGATCTCGTGCCCCTCGGCCACCATGCGGGCGACCAGTTCGGGGTGCTGGGAGGCCATCGTGCCGGTGACGAAGAAGACGGCGTGCGCGTCGTGCTTCTTCAGCACGTCGAGGACCTTGGGGGTCCACTCGGGGTTCGGGCCGTCGTCGAAGGTCAGCACCAGCCGGCGGTCGGGCACCCGCACCGTGCCGATGCGGCCGTCCCGGGTGTCGATGACGGGCCCGCCCGCCAGGATGTCCTGCGGCACGTCGCCGGTCGCCCCCGGCGGGCGGACGCGGTGGTCGGCGAGGATCTCGCTGTTCACGTAGCCGCGGAGCATCAGCATCGCCGACAGGGCGACGAGGAGCAGCGACGGCAGCAGGTAGCGGAGGGGGAGACGGCGGGGCCGCCGCCGCTTCTTGTTCCGCGGCGGCGGCTGCTCCTTCTTCGGCGGGCGGGACCTGGCGCCGCGGAGGGCGTCGCCGGGAGCCGCGTCGGGGCCGTGGCCCGGTCGGTCGCCGTGGCCGGGTATGCCTGGGCCGCCGGGGGCGTTCAGGGTGTCGGCCGGTGGGCGGTACGCCGGCACCGGGCGGGTGGGCGGGTCGGCGTCCGCCCCTCCTGGGCGCGGGACGCGGACGGGTGAGCCGGCGCGGGGGCCGGGTGGTGTCGCCATGGTGTGTACGGGGCTTTCTCTCCGACGAGACGGTTGTTTCACGCGACGGGCCGGCCACGGCCCTGCGGGGCCGACGAGCCTCCCGTCCGCGGTACGTGGCCCGCGAGCGGCCACTGCGCTGCCTTCCGGCACGGGGCCGGGAGCTGTGCGGGCGGCTGCCTCCGCCGTCCTGCGGGCGGCTGGGCCGCCCAGGGGGCGATGGGGGAGGCGGGCGCAGGGCGGCCCCTCCGCGGGGAGCGGCTCGCCCCACCTGGCCCGAGCCCGCGGTGCCGCTCGCACGGGACCCGTACCGCGGCACAGGGTGCGACCTGGTGGACAGCACTGTTCATCCCCCGACCCGCCCCCTTCCCAGGAGGGGACTGACGTTCCGAGGAGCGAGCCGTCGCGTGAGGACGTGGGCACCTACGCCCGCCCTCCCCCAGACTTCGTCCGGGGGGACCCCCATCGCCCCAGCGGCACGACTGCCCGCAGGCTGGGGGCTTCGTCCAGCACGGGTGGGAGGGGCGCGGGTCAGGCCTGGGGGTACGGGGCGTCGGCGGCGGGAGCCGCGGCGACGGTGGTCGTGTCCCCCGGCGCCGCGCTCTCCGTCGGCTCCGGCGCCGGCGGCTCACTCGCCGCAGGCGAGGGATCAGGCCCCGCCGTAGGCCCGGGACCGGGATCCGGCTCGTCCCCCGGCCCAGGATCCGGCACCGAACTCGGCTTCGCCGGGTCCGGCTTGGTGCCCTCGTCGCCCGACTGCCGGACCTCCTCCTCCGCGTCGCCCGCCGCGGCCTTGCGGTCGTCCACCGGCTGCCCGGACGCCCCGCCGGCGGAGGGCGACGCCCCCTTCGTGCCCGCGGACCCGCTCGGCCCCCCGCCGGGCATCCCCGCGGGCGCCCCCGACTGCCCCGCCCGGTCCGCCGGCAGCGGCCCGGTCACCGCGCTGTCCGCGCCGCTCCCCTGCCCCTGCTCGCGCCCCGGCAACGGCATCCAGGGCGCGTTGGAGTTCCCGGACAGCAACGTCGCCGCGATGACCACCGCGTACACCGCGCAGGCCACCCCGACCCCGATGCCGATGCGCCGGTACCGCCGGCTGCGGCGGCCGGACTCGTCGACGAACACCGGCCCGTCCGCGGCGTCTCCGGCGACCGTCGCCCCGTTCGGCGGTCCGACCGCCTCGAGCTCCTCCTCGATCTCCCGGCCCACGCCGTCGAGCTGCACCGTGACCTCGTTCGGGTCATGGGTGTGGCCGGCACGGTCCTTGGACTCCCACGGCCGTGACAACAACGCCGAGCGGCCGGCACGGATGTCCTCGCGCCAATTCTTGAGCTGCACGCACTTCCCCCCAACAGGGCAGGCGGGCCGGGCAGACGTCCCCGGGTGCATCGGTGCTACCCCGGGCCGGAATCGACCCCCTCCGGACCCGCGCCCCTCTATCACACTGCTCCCGGACCAGGAGATTACTGACCTTCCCAGGGGTGCCACGGCCACTCGAACGGCGTTCGATGTCCTAAAACCGCCCCACGCTCCGCACCACCCCCAGCCGCCCCGATCATCGGGCGACACCCGCGAACACACCCGGTCGGGTAGCGACGGGATCACGCTGCGTGACGCGGGAAGAGTGCGCTCCGCACCCTCCGCCCGGACCGGAGCCGACCACCGTTCGAACCGCGCCATCCGGCCGGAACTGACCTGTGGACAACCGGCCCCGCACGCCCCCACGCGTCACCCGGACCAGCGAAGCGGACGACGCCACATCAAGGCGCCCGCTCACCCGTTGAGGTGAGCGGGCGCCCGGACCGGCGGGGTCAGTTCTGCCGCAGCGGCGGCATCGGCACCGGGACGCCGTACGCGGTCGCACCCGCGCCCACACCGCCCTCGCAGGTGTTCGGCGGCAACGTGCCCGAGCCGCGCGTGGAGGGCCGTTCGGCGGCCCAGAACATGTACCCGAGCATCCCGGGCGTGCTCCCCGCCCCGTTCGGCTGCACCGACTGCGTGAACGATCCCGTGCTGTTCTGCAGCGAGGCGGCGAAGTCCGTGCACTCCGGGAGGACCTTGCTCGCGTTGGTGATGTACAGCGCCCCGGTGAACTTGGCCGGGGCCAGCGGAGGCACCCGCGGGTTGTAGGTGGACTTGCCGTCCACGTGCTCCTGCCAGTTGGCGATCGCCGCGCTCGCCGAGGGCTGACGGGCCGGGACCATCGCGTTGGCGTGGTCGAGCACCGGGACGTCGGTGCGCAGCCAGTCCGTGGTGGCCTTGCGGTTGATGTCGATCAGCCAGCGGTCGCCCGCCGCGACGTCGATGGTGAGCCGCGCCGTCGGGTCGGCGCCGGTGGCGTCGTACGGGTGCGCGGCGCGGTAGGCGTCGATGAACGTCTGGAGCCCGGCGAGGTCCGGGTCGGTGTTCTGCTCGTAGTCGATCTCGAAGCCGACGCCCAGTTCGGTCGCCACCGCCGCGGCGTTGCGGCCCAGTTGGGCGGCGTTCTCGGCGAGGGCGGCGTCCCACTCGTCGGTGTAGGTCAGCCCGCCGACGGACAGCTGCACGCGGATCCCGCGGGAGGTGAAGTACTGCACGATCTCCCGGGTCATGCCCTTGGGCACGCCGTTCACGGTGCCCGCGTCGTTGGTCCGGTGCAGCAGCTTGAGCGGCTCGACGAAGCTGAGCACCACCAGGTTCACGGAAGGCCGGCCGTCGCCCCGGTCGATCAGCCAGTGGTTCTTCGCATCGAACTCAGCGAGACCGCGGACGGTGGACCAGGTGCAGGCGTCGTCGCCGCAGTGCCAGGAGCCATACACCTGGGGCGCAGTGACGGCGGCCGACGCCGGGGCGGCGGCCGCGGCGGGCGGCGCGAGCGTCGCCCCGGCCAGCGCGGCAAGGGCCAGGACGCCACGGGACAGGACGCCACGGGACAGGGGCCGGGAACCGGCGCCGGAGCGCGCACCGGAAGCGGGAACGGGAGCGGAACGGGAACGGCGGTTGCGCAGGAACTGGGAGAGCATGACCGACCTCCACAGGGCTGGGTGGTGACCTGGCGCGCAGCCTGACAGGTCCATACCAACCCGACAAGAGGGGCCGCAGGCGGTCAGCCGCTCAGGCGGTCAGCGCCCGGACGACCGTGTCGGCGAAGATCCGCGCCAGCGGCGGCAACGCGTCCCAGCGCCGCACCGCCCAGCCCACCTGCAACGGCGGCAGTTCGGGTATGGAGACCAGCCGCAGCGGACCTCCCGCCCCGCCGGCGTCCGGTTCCCGCATGCCCGGCAGCTCCGGGACCACCGCGTGCCCCAGCCCCAGTTCGGCCAGCAGCAGCGCGGTGTCCCAGTCGGCCACGCTGGTGCCCGACCCGGCGCGCAGGCCCGACCCGGCGAACGCCTCGTCCAGCTGTCCGCCGGAGGTGGAGTTGGGCGGCAGCCGCACCAGCCGGAGGTCGGCGAGGTCGGCGACGCGGACGCTCTCCCGCCCGGCCAGCGGGTCGCCCTCCCGGACCGCGAGCACCCAGGGCAGGTCGATCGCCGGCCGCTGCTCGATGCCGCGGACGGGCTCCCCGATGGTGATCCACGCCAGGTCGAGGTTGCTGGACAGCAGCGCGTCGAAGCAGCGGCGGCTGGAGGTCTCGGTCTGGAACTCCAGGCTCACGCGGGGATAGCGGCGGCGGAAGTCGACGATGGCGTCGGCCATGAAGTGCCGCACGGTGGTGCCGCCGGTGGTCACCCGGACCGCGCCGCTCTCCCCGTCGACCAGGTCCCCCAGGCGGCGCAGGGCCAGGTCCAGCCCGGCCAGGCCGTCGGAGGCCGCGTCCCACAGGATGCGCCCGGCGGCGGTGGGCACGACCCCGCGGGGCTGGCGTTCCAGCAGGCTGACGCGGGTCTCCTTCTCCAGCCGCTTCACGTGCTGGCTGACCGCGGACTGGGTGCAGCCCAGCTCGCGGGCCACCGCGCTGAGCGATCCGGCCCGGCACACCGCCACGAACACCCGAAGGTCGTCAAGAGTCACGCGCCACACGCTAGCAATCCCCAAGCGGCTGCTGGGACTTGGGAAGCGAACCCAAGGATTGACCTGCCTCGCCCCCAGGCAGCACGATCGGGGAGAAGGGCAGCCCCGGGCGGCAACCCGCGCATCTTCCGGCACCCGACCGGTTCCACGACGGCCGGCGGGCAGTCTCGTGCGCGCGGGTGCCGACCCGACCCCTCCCGCCGAAAGGACACGTGACTGTGCCCGCTCCCCCACCGGCGGCCGACCGGGCCGTCGTACTGTTACGCCGCCTGGGCGCCGACGCCATCGCCCACCCGGGCGGCACGCTCCTGCAGCACCTGGTCCGGGTCCGTTCGCTGCTCGTGCTCTGGGGCGCACGGCCCGAGCTGCAGCTGGCGGGGCTGTGCCACGCCGCCTACGGCACCGAGGCGTTCTCCCCGGCCGTGCTGGGCCTGGCCCGGCGGGCGGAACTCGCCCTGCTGATCGGCCCGGAGGCCGAGTCCCTGGTCCACCTCTACGGGGTCTGCGACCGGGCGGCGACCTACCCGACGCTCACCCACCCCTCGGGCCGTTACGTCGAACGATTCACCGGCCGGACCCGCTCGCTCTCCCTGGCCCAGCGGCGGGACCTGGCCGAGCTGATCGCCGCCGACGAGCTCGACCTCGTCCGCGTGGACCCGATCGTCCGGGCCCGCCACGGGGCCGAACTCATGGCCCTGCTGCTGCGGTTGCGCCCGCTGCTCTCGCCCACCGCCTGGCGCACCGCGGACGCCCTCCTCACCGGCCGCCGCGACACCGACCCGGCCGGCCCCGCCTGGCCCGCGGCCTAGGCCGCCCCCGACCGCGCCCGGCCGGGCGGCGACCCGACCCCCGCCCGGCCGGTGCGCTCCCATCCGCGCGCGCTCAGTCCTCCGCGTCGCGCGGCGCCGGGTCCGTCGCCGGCTTGGTGTAGAGGATGTCGCGAGCCTGTTCGGCGGCGCGCACGATGCTCTCGGAGACGAAGTCGACGAAGCGCGCGATGTTCTCCAGCCGGCGGCCCGCCGGGGTGTCCGGGCCGAGGACGCCGACCCCCTCCCGCGCGGCCTCGCCCATCGCGGCGGTGCCCCGCGCGCTGGCCAGCATCGACTGGTACCAGACGTCCTCGTCCGCGAAGTAGCGCTCGCGGCGGTTGCGTTCGTCGCGTTCGCGGCGCACCAGACCCTGCGCCTCGAGGTACGTGACGGCCTTGGAGACCGACGCCGGGCTCACCTGGAGCCGCTGGGCGAGGTCGGCCGCGGTGAGGCTGCCCTCGTCGGTCGTGTAGAGGCAGGACGCCACCCTGGCCATCATCTTGGGCAGCCCCGACTGCATCAGGACGGTCGTGAACATCTCCTCGAACTCCCGCACCGCCGCGCCGTCGCGCCCCTCGACGTCCTGCGGCGGCGCGGCGTCCCGGGGCGCGGCGGGCCTGCGGCGCTGGGTGCGGCGCTCGGCCGCGCGGTGCGCCAGGTCGGGGCGGTAGGCAGTGGGTCCGCCGTTGCGCATGACCTCCCTGGTCACGGTCGAGGTCGGACGGTCGAGACGCCTGGCGATCTCCGCGTAGGCCAGCCCGTCGGCGAGCCCCAGCGCGATCTGCTGACGCTCCGGCTGAGTAAGCCTGCCACCCGGCATCGGGACTCCTTCGTGGTGCCTGCGGGATACGCGGCCACCTTAGCGTTCACCGGCGAACCATTGCAACGCTCTCCGTTCCTGACGTTGCGTTACCTGCAAGGCCGGTGCAACGATTTCCCGCAACTGACCTGCCATTTCTTGATGTTGCTGCAACAACACTGTTGCCGACATCCATGAACGCAACGTAGCTTTCCCATATCGGAAACAGCGCAACGGCGCTGGACGACAAAGGAGAAGACCATGCAGCAGTTCGCCACCACCGCCCCCGTCCAGGTCGTCCTCGACGTTCCCGCCGGCCGCGTCCGGCTCATCGCCGCCGACCGCTCCGACGCCACCGTCGAGGTCCTGCCGGCCGACGCCGGCAAGAACCGCGACGTCAAGGCCGCCGAGCGGATCCAGGTCGCCTTCGAAGCCGGCACGCTGCGGATCGAGGCCGGCGAGCCGAAGAGCCGCGTCCTGGGCCACCCGGGCGCGGTCGAGGTGACGGTCCAGCTGCCCGCCGGGTCCCACGTCGAGGCCACCGCCTCCGACGCCGAGATCCGGGGTGTGGGCCGGCTGGGCGACGTCAGCCTGACGGCCGACCAGGGCACCGTGAAGCTCGACGAGTCCGCGGACACCCGGGTGAAGGTCCTGGCCGGTGACGTCGTCGTCGGCCGGCTGACCGGCGGCGCGGACATCAGCACCAGCAAGGGCGACATCCGCGTCGCCGAGGCCCACCGCGGCACGGTCACCCTGCGCACCGAGATGGGCGCCGTCGAGATCGCCGCCGCACGGGGCGTCGCGGCCACCCTCGACGCCGGCACCGGCTCCGGCCGCGTCTCCAACTCCCTGCGCAACGCGGAGGGCGCCGGGGCGCCCCTGAACATCCACGCCACCACCGGCTACGGCGACATCACCGCCCGCAGCCTCTGAGCGACCTCACACACCACACGACGAAGGGGGACCCTCATGACCAGTCTGGCCATCTCGGCGAACGGTCTGCGCAAGTCTTACGGCGACAAGCACGTCCTCGACGGCATCGACCTCGCCGTCCCGGAAGGCACGATCTTCTCCCTGCTCGGCCCGAACGGCGCCGGCAAGACGACCGTCGTCAAGATCCTCTCGACGCTCATATCCGCCGACGGCGGCCAGGCCGTCGTCGGCGGCCACGACGTCGCCCGCGCCGGGCAGGCCGTGCGCTCGGCGATCGGGGTGACGGGGCAGTTCTCGGCGGTGGACGGTCTGATCACCGGTGAGGAGAACATGCTCCTGATGGCCGACCTCCACCACCTGTCCAAGACGGAGGGCCGGAGGGTCACCGCGGACCTGCTGGAGCGGTTCGACCTGGTCGAGGCGGCCGGCAAGCCCGCCTCCACCTACTCGGGCGGCATGAAGCGGCGCCTGGACATCGCGATGACCCTGGTCGGCAGCCCCCGCGTCATCTTCCTCGACGAACCCACCACCGGCCTGGACCCCCGCTCACGCCACACCATGTGGCAGATCATCAGGGACCTGGTCACCGACGGCGTCACCGTCCTCCTCACCACCCAGTACCTCGAGGAGGCCGACCAACTCGCCGACCGCATCGCCGTCCTGCACAACGGCCACATCGCCGCCGAGGGCACCGCCGACGAACTCAAGCGCATCATCCCCGGCGGCCACGTCCAGCTCCGCTTCACCGACCCCGCCACCTACCACCGCGCCACCACCCTCCTCACCGACGCCGCACACGACGAGGACTCCCTCACCCTGCGCGTCCCCGGCGACGGCAGCCAGCGCGCCCTGCGCACCCTCCTCGACCACCTCGACACCGCCGGCATCGAGGCCACCGAACTCACCGTCCACACCCCCGACCTCGACGACGTCTTCTTCGCCCTCACCGACGACACCACCCCCGCCACCGGCGCCCACACCACCACCGACAAGGAGACCGCGCGATGAGCAGCACCCTCTCCCTCGCCCTCCGCGACAGCACCACCATGCTCCGCCGCAACCTCCTCCACGCCCGCCGCTACCCCTCCCTCACCCTCAACCTTCTGCTGACGCCGATCATGCTGCTCCTGCTCTTCGTCTACATCTTCGGCGAGACCATGAGTGCCGGCGTGGGCGGCAGCGGGGACGGGCGGGCGGCGTACATCGCCTACATCGTGCCGGGGCTGCTGCTGATGACCATCGGCTCCACCACGATCGGCACCGCGGTCTCGGTCGCCACCGACATGTCGGAGGGCATCATCGCCCGGTTCCGCACCATGGCGATCCACCGCGGCTCGGTGATCGTGGGGCACGTGATCGGCAGCGTCCTGCAGTCGGTGGCCAGCGTGGTCCTGGTCGGCGCGGTCGCCGTCCTGATCGGTTTCCGTTCCACCGACGCCACCGTCCTGGAGTGGCTGGCGGCCCTCGGCCTGCTGGTCCTCTTCGCCACCGCGCTCACCTGGATCGCGGTCGGCATGGGCCTGATCAGCCCGAACGCGGAGGCGGCCAGCAACACCGCGATGCCGCTGATCCTGCTCCCGCTCCTGTCCAGCGCGTTCGTCCCGGTGGACACCATGCCGGGCTGGTTCCAGCCGATCGCCGAGTACCAGCCCTTCACCCCGGCCATCGAGACCCTGCGCGGCCTCCTCCTCGGCACCGAGATCGGCCACAACGGCTGGCTCGCCGTCGCCTGGTGCGCCGGCCTCGCGGTCCTCGGCTACTTCTGGGCCACCGCCAAGTTCAACGCCGACCCCCAGCGGTGACCGAGGTGCCGCGATACCGCCCCGCGAAAGCGTCCCCCGGCACCGCGCCGGGGGACGCCGGCGTCGCTGTGCGGCGCCGCCCGTGCGCAGCGGTCGGCGGAACCACCAACCACCTCGCCCGTACGCCCGCCCGTTTCCCAAGGGCCCTACGCGACGAGCACCACGTCCCGGCAGGAGTACTGGAGTGCCTCGGACCGGACCTCCACGGTCCAGCGGCCGGCTCCCGCCCGCAGTTGCGCGCGGAAGTCACCTCCCCCGTACGGAAGCATCGGTTCCTCTGCGACGCACACACCGTCCTCGCCGATGAGCCGCACCCGCAGGTTCATGGCGGTGTCCGCGTTGGCGACACATACCTCGATCGGAGCGCCGGCCTCGGCGAAGTCCGGGATCTCGACGTCCAAGGGGTGCCCCTCGCTCAGGGCGCCCGCCACCGGCTCTCCGTCGCAGACCCGGCGGAGTTGCCTGCGAGCCTCTTTCACGTTGATGAGATCCGCGTGCCTCCCGTCCAGCCACAGGGCGCTGACGGTACTGATCCGCTCGGGCGGCATCTGGGCGATGTTCGACACCGTTCCGTCCCCGGACAGCCTCACCGTCCGGTCCGCCGGTGCCGAGGAGGCGGACAGGTCCTGATGGAACCGCGGTCGACCGTCGACGGAGAGAGACACCGCCTGATCGGTCCGGTGTTTGTCACCGCCGAACACCACGAGTTCGTAGCGGCCGGGACGGGCCTTGTCGTTGTTCCGGACGGCGACACCGACCTGGTGGAGGAGACGGAAGCAGTCGTCGAGCATCCATCGGTCGATGCCGTCCACGGGCTGGGATCCCAGGCGAACACGGCCCTTCACGGCATCGAGCACCACCCGATAGGTGGGCAGCATCTGAGCCACGGACGGATAGGTGGCACAGATCGCACGGATCTGCTCGGCAAGGGGTGCCGGCACCCACTTCATCCGGCCTGTGAGGAATCTCAACGCTTTCACACTGCCCGAGAAGGGCGTACCCAGGGTCGCGACCGCCCGGGTCTGCTTCCACCCCTCCAGCACCTCGGCGTAGTACCGGACGACGAGCCCGCCCATGGAGCGGCACAGAAAGACCACCTTGGCGTCCCGGGCACCCGGATACCGCTGCGGATCGGTAGTCTCCCGCCAGTGGCTCAGCCGCGTCTCCACGAAGCGTTCCAGCTGCCGCGCCGAGTTCCTGTTGCTGAGCCGCCAGTCGTAGCGGAACACGGCGAACCGCGCGGGATCGACGCCGAGCCGCCTGCCGAGCCCGGCGTCCTCCACGCTGGAGATCAGCCCGGGCAGCAGCCGGCGCCCGTGCACCAGCCCTCCGATCTCCAGGGCATGCCGGGGATCGGGATCGTCGTCGCCGATGCCTTCCGGCAGTTGGAGCAACTGCCTGAGCTGTCCCGGTCCGGTGAGACGGCCCAACGCCTCAGGGGTCAGGTCCCAGACGTCCACGCCGTCACGTAGGAGCGCGGTGCCCATGATCCCCGGAACGAGGACCACCAGATCGTGGTTCACAGCAGGTTCTCCTCGCCTGTCGTAGCGGATTCCGCTGCCACGGACCAGGGCAGGGACACCTGGTCGCAGCGGACGGTGTTCTGCGCGATGCCCTGGATCATGAGTGTGACGCGGCCCTCGCCGGACACGGAGTCCACCGTCGTCACCTGATAGCCCCTCGGCTGCAGAGGCGTCAGGGGCTCCTCCCGTGCGACGTCCCAGATCCTCAGTCCTCCGGACTTGCGACTCCAGCCCACCAGCAAGGGGCCCTCGGGCGGGCCGGCCAGCACCAGGCCGTCGAGCGGTTCCCCGTCCTGCCACGGCAGAACAGTGGCAACGGCGTATCCGCCGTCGCACTCGGTGAACCACACGGAGTCCCCGTTGGTGCAGGCGATCACCGGCACCGTCAGACCGAGCCGCTTCAGCAACCCCGTAACCACCGCCGTCGCGCCGGAGGCGTCGACACGCTGCGGCGTCGACGCGGTGTGGTCGAGATCCCAGACGCACACGGCATCACCGCCCCGAACCGTGAGCCATGCCTGCCCGTCGGACGCGGTCACCACCGCCAGCTGCTGCACCGCTCCCGCGGAGCGCATCCAGAAGCTCCGTCCCTCGCTCCAGGCGCCCCGGTCGTCGCGTTCCCAGACGACCGCCCTCTGCCGCGACGGCCAGAACAAGCACGGACGGCCCGCCCTGGTGAGCCACAGGGCGATCGAGCAAACCTCCATGTCGGCCGCCACGGGAAGGAGGAGTTCCTCCGTCCTTCTCAGCTGCAGTCGGGGCCCCAGGGTCCACAGCACGACACGTCTGCGGCCTACAGCTGCCACCACCCATTGGTCGCCGGCCTGCACGGCGTCGAGTGCGGTGACCTGAGCGGGGTGTACCAGCCGGAGGACGTCGCCGGTCTGCCCCTCGGGTCCGTGCAGGCCGATCAGCACGCCCGAGCCCTGGGACCGCACGAGCAAGGAGGGCTCTCCCCGTCCTCCTGCCACGACCCGTGCCTGCGGCCGGTCCGCGGTCCGGCCGATCAGCGGACCGAGGCCGTGGGCGTCTCCTTCCTCGTCCGGGTCGTGCGGCTCCCAGACGCGGACCCGGGTGTCGTCCGCCACGACCAGCCGCCCGCTGCCCTTCGGATCGAAGGCCATGGAGCGGTGATGGTGGTTGCACGGCAGCGGCACCCGTTCTCGTCCCCCACCTTCCCAGACACGGACCAAGGCGCCTTCGCGCACCGCGACGGTCAGGCCGGAGGGGCCTTCCCCCAGCTCCACCGAGAGCCCCGCGGTGGACGCGCCGAAGAGGAGTCGCTCCTCACCGACGAAGGGGTCGGCCATCCGCCAGACCCGCAGGGTGTGGCCGTCCAAGGAGGCGATCACCGCACCGTCACCGCCGCGCGCCGGTATCGCGGCCACCGCGCAGATCTCCCCGTCCGCCTCTCCCAGGGTCCGGGCCGGACGGAGCGGAGCGTTCCGCGCCTTGGGCCCCGGTACCTCCCACACCTTCACTCCGCCGGGGCCACCGGTCACGGCCACCACCCTTCGGCCCAGTAGGAGGAGACGCACACAGCGCACCCGCTCGTCGACGGTGTGCGTCCGGACGCCGTCCCGGGAGAACGCGCCCGTTCCGTCCCATCGCCACAGCCAGAGGCGGTCACCGTCCACGGCCGCGAGCAGGGTCTCTCCACCCCACGTGACCGAGTCCACCAGGCCCGGGGTGCCGCCCCAGTAGAACTCCTCCACCGGGTCGCGTCCGCTTCCCTGCCAGACACGGACGCACCGGCCGTCGTGCGTCGCGATCATTCGGCCCTCTCCCCGTCCGGTCGCCGTCACCCCACGCTGCTTCGGTGGCGACGTCCACGTGGCCGCCCCGGTGTCCCGTCCTCGCACCTGATGTCCGTCCGCCGTCCAGGCCCTGATCTCCCCGGCACCCGATGCGTGGACGATTCCCTCCCCCCAGGCCTCCCAGTGGACGGCGAGCGCACCGCCCATGGGAGCCGGCCAGCTCCGGTGGAGAGGGAGCCTCTCCGCACTGCTCCACACGTCCTCCCAGAACACGGAGGCGGGGCGCGGAATCGTGCGCAGGTACTCGGTGGGGAACATCGCCAGGGCCGTGGCCCGCAACATCGCCCAGCGGGCCGTGTCGGACGGGTACCGGCGGAAATGGTCGGCCACCCGCAGGTAGAGGGCGCTCTGCGGGGTGGTCGTCAGTCGGGCCGCGACCAGTGGCTCGAGCACATCGGGCACCGCGGCCACAAGGAAGTGGAAGTCGGACACCAGCGCGGCGAGCGCGTCGTCGCCGGCCAGCGCGGCGTGCGCGGCGATGTGCTCGCGCACGTAGCGTTCGGTCGTGGACCACCGGTCGCTGCGGGACGGAAGCAGGGCGTCGAGGACCGCACGGTGCCAGGTGTCGTGCCGCTCCTGCTCGGCCAGCAGGTGGGCGCCGAAACTGGGATGGTGGAGACGGTAGACCTCCTCCCCCATGTCGTTGTCCGCGGTGAT
Source organism: Streptomyces sp. NPDC002734 (assembly GCF_040295685.1). Taxonomy (NCBI): domain Bacteria; kingdom Bacillati; phylum Actinomycetota; class Actinomycetes; order Kitasatosporales; family Streptomycetaceae; genus Streptomyces; species Streptomyces sp. NPDC002734. Next base: position 65,924 of record NZ_JBEOVU010000036.1, on the reverse strand, counting down.
CGTCACGCCGTCGGCGGCCCGGATCACAGCTCGCAGGTCCGCCTCGTCGTACAGCCGGCTCCCCCGCGCACGCACCGCGTTGGTCACGGCCAGCCATACCCGTGGTTGAGGCAGGCCGACGCCCTGAGCCAGGGCCAGGGCGCGCATGAAGTCACGGACCCGTCCCGGGTCCTGCGGATCGAGCCGCACGAGTTCCTCGTCGAGCAGGAAGTCCAGCACGGACGTCCCTCGCCGCAGTTCCGTCGCGAGTTCTGCCTCGTCCCGCACCGCCGGCCGCTGTGTCAGTCGCCGGGCCCACAAGGTGGCGACCAGGAAGAGTCCGTTGCTGTGGAAGGCCACGTGCCGGGCCACCGTTTCACGGAGCCGCTCCGTCTCCGGCCGCCGGTAGGGGGAACGGTCTCCCTGAAGGAGCCGTTCGACATGGGCGGTGATTTCCTGCTCCGTCTCCTCGGCCTGATCCAGTTCCACCTTGGCCGTAGCGTGCAGAACCTCGAGGAGCGTCTCCGACCGCAGATCGCCGGGGAGGTTCCGGCGCGCTCTGGGGCGTGTGGCGACCACGAGCCGCACTCCCTGCAAGGCCGACAAGGGGTTGAGGAGTCCTCGGGCGATGTCGAAGGAGTGGCCCGCAGCCGCCTCGTCCAGCCCGTCGAACAGCAGGGTCAAGCTGCCCACCCTCGTCACCAGCTCTCCGACCTGGCTCACCAGGCCGTGCGGGGCGCCCGGCACCAGGCCGGCGGTGCGCAGGCCGAGCGGCTCCAGGCTCCGGGCCAGCTCGTCGCAGAGTGCGGCCAGGGTCCTGCCCCGGCAGTGCAGCGCTGCGTTGACCGACCGGAGCTCCGGCAACGCGCGGGGCCGGCGCGCGGTGGGCAGGGAGGCGACGAAGTGCGCGACCGTCAGGTGGGCGAGGTAGGCAAGGAGCGTCGACTTGCCCGACCCGGACGCCCCCGTCACCGTGTACATCCCCGAGTCCTGGACCCGAAGCCAGTCCACCAGCTCGCCCAGCACCCGGTGCCGAGGCGTGAAGTCACGAAGGTGCCAGCTCTCGCCGGCTGCGGAGAAGACGGGCAGTTCCTCCTGCGCCAGTTCCTTGCCGATCCAGGCCCTGTCCTCCTCCGGGCGCAGAGCCGAACGGGCCCGTGGTGACCAGTGCGGGTTGGCCAGGAACCACACGGGAAGCGGAACCGGCTCCTGCCAGTAGGGCCGGTGGTCCCGCGTCATCTCCTTGACGGCCAGCATCAGGCCGGAGAACTGGACGACCTCGCTCTCCCTGTGGAAGATCCGGAGACTGCCCTGGACCTCCAGCTCAGGCGTCGAAACGACCTGTTCGAGGCAGTCGACCCAATGGCCCTCCAACGCCTCCTGCTCGGGTCCAGCCGTGGCCACCACGGCCAGCCCGCTGTCGGTCCCCCGCGCGCGGCCCCTCCTGCCCGCCGCGGCGACGACCGCCTCCACCGCCTCTGCGGCGAAGCAGGCGTCGAACACCAGCAGCGTGTCCGTCGGGTCCTCGGCCAGCCAGGTGACCAGTTCGTCGGCGGAGACAGCACGTTCGGGATGGAACCCGTCCTCCTGGTAGCTGTCCTCGCACGCGAGCCAGTAGGTGCCGCCGTGCACATGGCCATGCCCGGTCCAGTAGAGGATCTTGCGGTCGGCGGCCTGCCGCCGGAACCTCTCGAGGAACGTGCGGACGCGATCCCGGCCGACGACGGATTCCGTGCCGTGTACGTCGTCCGAGCTGGCGATGCCGAGGTGAGGGAGCCGGAAGCCGAGTCGTGATGCCTGCTCGACGAAGCGCGCCGCAGTGTCCCTCAGCCTCGGCCGGTCCCTGACACCTGGTGCACCCCCTCGGTAGCGGTCGACCACCACGGTGGCCACCAGCCCTTGATGCCGTGCTCCTCGATCCACCCGAACTCCTCCCCCAGAGTTCAGCCGTCCCATTCGCCGCCCCGAGCAGAACCAGTTGTGGAAACCTGACGTGGTCTCGGCTCGGCGGGGCCCCACCGTACTGGAAACCGACCAAGGGAGAAGCATGGCGCAGCGTGACCGATTCGTCGTCGCCCACCTGGTGACCGACTGCCACATCTTCGAGGGTGACGGAACACGGCCGATCGACGAAGAGAACGTGCAGATCATCTACGAACCCGATCTGCGACGCGTGGACCTGCCTGTGGAAGTACAGCAGTGGCGCCAGGACATCAAGGCCGACATGGAACGCCGGGAGGCCGCCGGAGAACCCTACGCCTGGAACAACCCTCGGTTCGCCGTGGAGAGCATCATCGTCTCCCGGACCAACGAGACCGAGGAGCCCCTGGTCAGGATGAGTCTCTGCGATGCCGACTACTACGACTTCCTGGCCACCTCCGTCAACCTCGACCGCCCCCTCCGTGAGGGCGATCCGGCGACCCTGCGCTCCCAGTACCTGGACTCCGCCGATCCGGTGACCGCGCCCGCGTTCCTGTCCTGCAGCTTCGGCGTCAACGTCGCGGTGGAGACCGCTGACCGACGGATGGTGTTCGCGCGGCGAAGCACCACCGTCCAGGGCCACAACAAGGTCAGATGGAACTCGTCGGTCAACGAAGGGCTCGCAGCGATCCACGACGTCCCCGAGGACGGCTCCCCCATCAGTCTTCACTCGGTCGCCCGGCGTGCGCTGCGGGAAGAGCTTGCCGTCCAGGACGAGGACAAGGTCGAGCTCGAGTTGCTCGCCTTCGCGCTCGACCTGCGCAATCACCAGTGGGCGGCGTTCTACCGGGCCGTACTGCCCGAGCTGACCGCCGACACCCTCGTCGCCCGCCGCAGCCGTGGCATCGAGGACAAGTGGGAGCACGACCGGTTCGACTTCGTGCCGGCCGACCCGGACAGCGTTCTCGACTTCATCCTGCAGAAGGACCCGGAAGCCTGGACGCCCTGCGGACCCGCCCTGTTCTACATGGCACTCGTGCGTGCCGCGGTGGTGGCACGCGGCGGTGACCGGTCGGGACGGCTGGACGTCGAGGCTGCCGAGCGCCGCGCGGTGGACCGGCTGAAGGCTTTGACGACCGCGACCGTGGCCGAGTGAGCCGACGGTCGTGACCCCGGCACCGGGAGACGGCTCAGAAGATGTTCCGCTCCCGGTGCTGCTGGCGCAGCTTGAGGAACTTCGCGCGCACCTGATCGGCCGGCATGCCGTCCCCGGCCTGGATCATCAGGTCGGCTAGGGCGTCCCGGGACTCCATGAAGCCCCGCCACTTCTGCTGGGGCTTGAGCCAGGTGTCCACCGCCGTCATGACCGCCACCATCAGGGCAAGTGCGGGTACCCACCCGATCAGCCAGCTTCCGTGTCCGCCACCGAGGTTCTGATCCGCCGCCACGACCGCGCTCGCGAGGATCAGCAGGATGCGGCTGAGGTAGTAGGTCACGCCGTAGTTGACCGTCGCGACCCGCCAGCGCCGCATCTCCCGGTCCATCTCCCGGACCAGCGTCGCGGGCAGATGACCGCCCCACGATTCCCCGCCCCTCGCGCCGTGCACCTCTTCATTTCCCGGGCCGTGCACCGCTCCGTCACTCACGGGTCCCCCTTCCGAGCTGCCATGGGCATGAACAGCGCCATTTTGGCGGACAGACCGGCGGCCCGTGATCGACTTGCCTGATCCGGTCCGGGCCGGAACGCACGAAAGCCCCCGACCGTGTCCGGTCGAGGGCCTCGCTCATGGGGTGGTGGAGATGGCGGGAATCGAACCCGCGTCCAACGGTGCAGAATCAGGGCTTCTCCGTGTGCAGTCCGCTTCGCTTTTCTCAGCCCCGGAGATCACGCGGACAAGTCTCCGACGGGCTCAGTCACTGTTTGGTTTCCCTCTTCACCCCGTGACCGGGATCAAGGTTTAGTCCCCTAGCTGATGCCAGGATCCGGGTCGGGAACACCCCCGGGCTGACACTCCCCTAAGTAGAGAGCTGCTTCACGCTACCTGAAGATCAGGCGGCGAGAGCGAGCTGGCTCTGGGAGATATCGCGCTTGGAATTGGCGATTATTTTTTCGGCCTGTGGTTTACGAGATCATGGCCGCTTCCTCGACACGCTTCCCCTGCTTCGACAGCCGCTGTCGAAACCGATCATCCCCATGTGGTGTTGTCAATCCTCGCCCCCCGCGTGGGGAGGCAAGTGCCATCGTACTGAGCAACGCCGCCGGACGCCACCTTGTTCCCCGCGGGGCGGCGCCGAGGCCGTGCCGCGAGGAGATCCAGGTCACGCCCGCTGCTTGCGGCGCACCGCCGAGATCGCCCGCTCCGTCTCGCGGCGGTCCTGCTTCTCCCGCAGCGTCTGGCGCTTGTCGTACTCCTTCTTGCCCTTGGCCAGCGCGATCTCGACCTTCGCCCGGCCGTCCTTGAAGTAGAGGGCGAGCGGCACGATCGTGTGACCGGTCTCCTGCGACTTCGCGGAGAGCTTGTCGATCTCCTCCCGGTGCAGCAGCAGCTTGCGCTTGCGGCGCGCCGAGTGGTTGGTCCAGGTGCCCTGGCTGTACTCGGGCACGTGCACGTTGTGCAGCCACGCCTCGCCGCCGTCGAGCTGGACGAAGCCGTCGACCAGGGACGCCCGCCCCTGGCGCAGCGACTTCACCTCCGTCCCGGTCAGGACCAGGCCGGCCTCGTAGGTGTCGATGACGAGATAGTCGTGCCGCGCCTTCTTGTTCTGCGCGATGAGCTTGCGCCCTTTTTCCTTGGCCATAGTGCCGCCCATTTTGGCACTAGGAGGGGCCCCCGAGGCCACCCAATACCTTCTCGGCCCGCTGCTCGGCGTTCTGCCCGGCCGCCAGGTCGGGCACGATGCCCTCGCCGTCCACCCCGCGGCCCGAGGGCGTGCGGTAGTGGCCGACGGTCAGCTCGGCCACCGAGCCGCCGGGCAGCTCGGTGGGCATCTGCACGGCGCCCTTGCCGAAGGTGCGGGAGCCGACGACCACCGCGCGCCCCCGGTCCTGAAGGGCCCCGGTGACCATCTCGGCGGCGCTCATGGTCCCGGAGTCGACCAGCACCACCAGCGGACGCGAGGTGCTGCCGCCCCGCTCGGCGTGCAGCGCCCGCTGCTCGCCCCGCAGGTCGTAGGTGGCGACCAGGCCCCCGTCGAGGAAGGCGGAGGCGGCGTCCACGGCCTCGGTGACCAGGCCGCCGGAGTTGCCGCGCAGGTCGAGCAGTATGCCGCCGGGGGACCCCGCCGCGGCCGCGCGGACCTTGTCGCCGGCGCCCTTGGTGAAGGCGCTCACCTTGATCAGCGTCGCCCCGCCGGCGGTCCGCCGCACGGTGACCGGGTCGGTGGACAGGCGGGCCCGGCGCAGCGTCTCCGTCCACCGCCGCCCGTCGCGCTCGAGACCCACCCGCAGCGTGCTGCCGGCGTCCTGCGGCTCCTCGCCGGGCGTGGCGCCGCGCAGCCACGCCAGCACCTCGGTGACCGGCGCCTCCGCCGTGGGCCTGCCGTCGACCGCCAGGACCCGGTCCCCGGCGCGCAGCCCGGCCCGGTCGGCGGGCGACCCGTCGCGGACCCGGGTGAGCGTGACGCCGCCGTCCCGCTCCCGGGCCGCCCAGACGCCGATGCCGGTGTAGCGGCCGTCCAGCGCCTCCTCGAACTCCTGGTACTCCCTGGGCGTGTACACGGCGCCCCAGCGGTCCCCGCTGCGGCTGACGGCGCGCTCCGCGGCCTCCTCGGGGGACTTGCCGTCGACCAGCGCCTCGGCGGCGGCCTCCCGGGCCGCCGCGGCGGCGTCGCCCTGCGGGGACCCGAGGTCCCCGATCCGGGTGGCGGCCTGCGCCTCGCCCTGCCCGTCGGAGAAGGCCCCGCCGGCCGCGGACGTCACCAGGACGCCCGCGAGGGCCAGCGACGTCAGGGCCGCCCCGCGACGAATGGGGCGGGTGGTGCGGGTCTGACAGAACGGGTCGGGGCCTGACATGAGGGGGAGTCTAGGACAACGCGAGAGGGCCGCAGGGGCGGTTGCTCCTGCGGCCCTCTTGGGATGCGTCACACCTTCAGGTACTTGCGCAGAGCGAAGAAGGCGGCCAGCGCGGGCATCAGGAAGCTGATGGCGAGGATCAGCGGAAGCTTCGTCAGGAGGGCGTCCCAGCCGACGAAGTTGATCAGCGTGAGCCGCTCGGAGAGCGCCATGCCGCTGTCGATGGTGAAGAACCGGCCGAGCACCAGGAAGACGCAGGCGAGCGCGCCGCCGATGAGGCCGGCAACCGCGGCCTCCATGATGAACGGCGCCTGGATGTAGAAGCCGGAGGCGCCGACCAGGCGCATGATCCCGGTCTCCCGGCGGCGGCTGAACGCCGAGACGCGCACCGTGTTGACGATCAGCAGCATCGCCACGATCAGCATGACCGCCATCAGCGCCAGCGCGGCCGTGGAGAGCATGCCGAGCATGGTGAAGAGGTTGTCCAGGATGCCCTTCTGGTCCTGCACCGACTGGACGCCCTCACGGCCGTCGAAGGCCGTGGCGATGACCTCGTACTTCTCCGGGTCCGTCAGCTTGATCCGGTAGGACTCCTGCATCTGGTCCGGCGTGAGGGTGGCGGCCAGCGGGGAGTCGCCGAACTGCTCCTTGTAGTGCTTGTACGCGTCGTCCTGCGACTCGTGCACCACCCCGTCGACGATCTTCATCTCGTCGAGGTCGGCGACGATCTGCTTCTTCTGGTCGGCGGTGACGGCGCCCTTGGCGCAGTTCGGGTCCGACTCGGCGTCGCTCTTGTTGCAGAGGAAGATCGAGACGTTGACCTTGTCGTACCAGTAGCCCTTCATGGCGCTCACCTGGTCGCGCAGCAGGATGGCCCCGCCGAGCAGGGTGAGCGAGAGGGCGACGGACACGACGACCGCGAAGGTCATCGTGAGGTTGCGGCGGAGACCCACACGGATCTCCGACATGACGAACTGAAGCCGCATGGCTGTTGTCAGGCCTTTCCGTGGACGGGGATCAGTGCTGGTATCCGTAGACGCCGCGTGCCTGGTCGCGCACGAGGCGGCCCTTCTCCAGCTCGATGACGCGCTTGCGCATCTGGTCCACGATGTTCTGGTCGTGCGTCGCCATGACCACGGTGGTGCCCGTCCGGTTGATCCGGTCGAGCAGCTTCATGATGCCGACGGAGGTCTGCGGGTCCAGGTTGCCGGTGGGCTCGTCGCAGATGAGCAGCTTGGGCCGGTTGACGAAGGCCCTGGCGATCGCCACACGCTGCTGCTCACCGCCGGACAGCTCGCCCGGCATGCGCTCCTCCTTGCCGCCCAGACCGACCAGGTCGAGCACCTGGGGGACGGACTTGCGGATCTCGCCGCGGGACTTGCCGATCACCTCCTGCGCGAAGGCGACGTTCTCGCCGACCGTCTTGTTCGGCAGGAGACGGAAGTCCTGGAACACGTTCCCCAGCTGGCGGCGCATCTGGGGCACCTTCCAGTTGGAGAGCCGTGCGAGGTCCTTGCCCAGCACGTGGACCTGTCCCTGGGTGGCCCGCTCCTCGCGGAGGACCAGCCTCAGGAAGGTGGACTTTCCGGAGCCGGAGGAGCCCACCAGGAACACGAACTCGCCGCGCTCGACCTCGAGGGTGATGTCCCTCAGGGCGGGGCGGTTCTGCTTGGGGTAGACCTTGGTGACGTTGTCGAATCGGATCACGGAAACACCACGAGTCGCCGGGGGTAGATGTGCGTGACCATACGCGAATGCGGGTACCGGCCGCAGTCGCCGGACCTGGTTGCGCGCGCCTTGCCCCTTTTGTCGTCGCTTTGGTGGGGGTACCTCCCCCGGGTCCGGGCGGGGTGGGGAAGGTTTGTGGAAGGGATGCGGGGGTACTGACAGCACCCTCTCGCCCCGGACCTGGCACAGTGGAAGAGGGAACAGCATCGTTCCCGTGAACGTTGGGCAAGGCGGAAGCGGTGCGAGGAGGGCGAGCGCATGACCTATGACCGATTGGTGTGCGCCAACTGCGCGGCGCCGGTCGCCGAGGGGCGCTGCCCCGTCTGCCGCGCCAACCGCGAGCGGATGCAGCAGCAACAGCCGTTCGGCGGATTGACGCCGGGGGCGCTGCTGGTCCTCCTGGTGGTGCTGGCCACGGCGGCGGCCCTGCTGGCGCGCTGAGAGGGCCTTCGGGGCCCCGCACGCCCGGCGTGCGCGGGAGCCGGGACGGTTCCCTGGAGCGGACGACAAGGGGCGGGGCGGTACGGCTGATGCCGTACCGCCCCGCCCTTCGTTCTTCACCGGCCTGTCAGGCCTGACGGTCCGCTCAGGCGGCGGCGCCGCCGCGGCCCTCCATCAGGCGCGGGAGGACCCGGAAGCCGATGCCGCCGGCGATCATCGTCGCGGCGCCGATCAGCAGGAACGAGGTCTCCGCGGCACCGGTCTCGGCGAGCTCGTCGCCGCCGCCCTGCGGGGTGGTGGAGTCGGAGCCGGTGTCGACGAGGTTGCCGTCGCCGCCCTGGGGCTCCTCGCCGCCGGTGTTGGGGCCGGGGCCGTCGGGGCCGCCGTTGCCGCCACCGCTGTTGTTCCCGCCGCCGCCGTTGCCACCGTTGCCGCCGTTGCCGCCACCGTTGCCGTTGCCGCCGTCACCGCCGCCGACATCGCCACCGCCGACGTCACCGCCGCCCACGTCGCCACCGCCGACGTCACCGCCACCGACGTCACCGCCGCCCACGTCGCCACCGCCGACATCGCCGCCACCGACGTCACCGCCGCCCACGTCGCCACCGCCGACGTCACCGCCACCGACGTCACCGCCGCCGACATCGCCGCCGCCGTCGCCGCCGGCGATCAGGCCGCCGTCGCCACCCGCGATGACACCGTCGATCGTGGCGCCGCCGTCCTCACCGCCACCGCCGTTGTCGCCGCCTTCGGACGTGCCGCCGTCGGTCTCCTGCGCGGTGACCCCGCCGTCGTTGCCGCCGGTCTCGAACGCCGACGCCGCACCCGCCGCGGTGAGCGACGCGCCGGCCGCTATCACCACACCGGCGGTGATCCGCGCGAGGCGGACCCGTGTTCTCTTCGTCATGTGCTTGCTACCCCCAGTAGCTGTCGTCAGGTAGGCCGCGTCCCGGGGGCGGTGATCGACGGGGGCGCCTTCGCCGGCCCCCCGGTTCACATGCGCCCCCGGTCACACGCATGCCGATCTAACCCTTCCGACAAACCAAAGCATCGTCAAGTTGCTTCACGTCACATACACAAAACGACAACTGCCGCCCTAAAGGCGGCAGTTGGCTGAAAAGTGGGGTGTGACCGGCGGCTACTTCTCCTGCTGCTTGCGCCAGCGGATGCCCGCCTCGATGAATCCGTCGATCTCGCCGTCCAGAACACCCTGCGGGTTGCCGACCTCGAACTCCGTCCGGAGGTCCTTGACCATCTGGTACGGGTGCAGGACGTAGGACCGCATCTGGTTGCCCCAGCTATTGCCGCCGTCGCCCTTCAGGGCGTTCATCTTGGCCTGCTCCTCCTGGCGGCGCCGCTCGAGCAGCTTGGCCTGGAGGACGTTCATCGCCGTCGCCTTGTTCTGGATCTGCGACCGCTCGTTCTGACAGGAGACGACGATGCCGGTCGGGATGTGGGTCAGGCGGACCGCGGAGTCGGTCGTGTTGACGCCCTGGCCGCCGGGGCCGGAGGAGCGGTAGACGTCCACGCGGAGCTCGGACTCGTCGATCTCGATGTGGTCCGTCTGCTCGACGACCGGCAGCACCTCGACACCCGCGAAGGAGGTCTGGCGGCGGCCCTGGTTGTCGAACGGGGAGATGCGCACCAGACGGTGGGTGCCCTGCTCGACGGAGAGGGTGCCGTAGGCGTACGGGACCTGGACGGCGAAGGTGGTCGACTTGATGCCGGCCTCCTCCGCGTAGGAGGTCTCGTAGACCTCCGTCTTGTAGCCGTGACGCTCGGCCCAGCGCAGGTACATGCGCTGGAGCTGCTCGGCGAAGTCCGCGGCGTCGACGCCGCCGGCCTCGGCACGGATGTTGACCAGCGCCTCACGGGAGTCGTACTCGCCGGAGAGGAGGGTGCGGACCTCCAGCTCGTCGAGCGCCTTCCGCACCGCGACCAGCTCGGTCTCGGCCTCCGCCTTGGTGTCCGGGTCGTCCTCCTCCTCGGCCATCTCGAAGAGGACGCCGAGGTCGTCGATCCGGCCGCGCAGCGCCTCGGCCTTGCGGACCTCGGCCTGGAGGTGCGACAGCTTGCTGGTGATCTTCTGCGCCTCGTCCGGGTTGTCCCAGAGGGAGGGCGCGGCCGCCTGCTCCTCGAGCACGGCGATGTCTGCCCTCAGCTTGTCGAGGTCCAGGACGGCCTCGATCGACTCCATGGTCGAGGAGAGGGACTTCAGCTCTTCGGATACATCGACGACTGCCACGCCCTCCAGCGTAACGGCTCCGTCCGGCGGCCAGGGCCACACCCCTGGGCGCGGGACGGCCCGCGCCCGGCGGGCGTCCTGGCCGTCGTCACCCCGGCGGCCGTCAGGGAGCCGCTGAGGAGGCGCCGGGGGCGGGCGGGGCGGGAGCGTCCCCGGAAGGGGCGGCGAGCCACCAGGCCGTGGCCGCCGCCGCGGCCGCGACCGCCAGTCCGGCCGCGGTGACCGTACGCCGCCGCGAGGCGGCGGGCCGGTTGCGGGCCGAGCCCGGCCGCGGGGCTCCGGCGGCCCTGGGGGCCCGCGCCGTCCCCAGCGCGCCGCCGGCCAGCTCGTCCGGCTCCGGCACCCGCATCGAGGTGTGGGTGTCCCGGTTGGAGTCCGGCCGCGACCCCCGCACCAGCGGCACGGCCCCGCGCCGGGAGACGGCCTGGGGCGCGAGGCGGTCCGCATCGGCCGGAGCGTCGGGGAACGGAGCCTCCGGCTCCTCCTCCGGGTCGACGTCCTCGACGTCCAGCGCGGGCATCCCGGCCAGCAGCGGCAGTACCTCCCGCAGCCGCTCCGCCAGCTCGGCGGCCCGCAGCCGCGAGGCCGGGGCCTTGGACAGGCACTGCACGATCAGCCGCCACAGCTCCTCGGGGATCCCCGGCAGCGGCACCACCGTCTCGGTCACGTGCCGCCGCAGCACCGCCCCGGGGTGCCCCCCGCCGAACGGCGTGAACCCGGCCAGCAGCTCGTAGAGCACGGTGGCCAGGGCGTAGATGTCGACCGAGGCGCGCGGCGGAAGCCCTTCGACGATCTCGGGGGCCAGGTAGTCCGGAGTGCCGATGATCTTGGTGGCCCGGCTGCGCCGCGGCACGTCGATGAGCTTGGCGACCCCGAAGTCGGTCAGCAGCGCCGGGTGGGAGTTGCCGGGGCCGAGCGGGCCGTCCATGTCGAGCAGGACGTTCTCCGGCTTGACGTCCCGGTGCACCACCCCGGCGGCGTGCGCCGCGGCCAGCGCGTCGGCGACGTCGGCGACGACGGCCACCGCCGCCTCCGGGGCGAGCCGGCGCTCCCGCTCCAGGCGGGTGCGCAGGTCGGTGCCGCGCACCAGGTCCATGACCAGGGCGAGGTTGCTGCCGTCGACGACCAGGTCACGCACCGAGACGATCCGCGGGTGCTCGAGGCCGAGCAGCGCGGTCCGCTCGCCGACGAAGCGGCCGACCAGCTCCTCGTCCGAGGACAGGTCCTCGCGCAGGAGCTTGATCGCCACGGGCCCCTCGGGCCCCTCGCCGAGCCACACCGTGCCGGCGCTGCCCCGTCCGAGGATCTGGTGGGCGGTGTACCGGCTGCCGATCTTCCGTGCCAAGAGAGCTCCTGTGAAAGCGTGTTGGTGCAAACCTACGCGCCCACGGGGTCCTCCCTCACGGCAGCCGGTGAATTCACCCGCTACGGCAGGGCGTCCTGGGCGTCCCCGACGCCCTTCTGGACGTCGTCGACGCCGTTCTGCACGTCCTTGGCGGTGTCCCCGATGCTGGTGAACCAGTCGGAGATGTCGCCCATCCAGGTGGTCAGCTGGTCCCACCAGCCCTTGCCGGTGCCGATCCACTCCTGCAGCGGCGACAGTTCCCAGACCAGCCAGCCCGCCACGAAGAAGACCACGATCATGATCAGGCAGCCCTTGAGGCAGCCCAGACCGGGGATGCGCACCGGGTTGGCGCTGCGGCGCCGCTCGCGCGGGGCGGCCGGCGGCTGCTGCGGCGGGGCCGCGTAGCGCTGCGGCTGGGGCTGGACCGGCCGCTGCGCGGGCCGCTGGACCGGTCGCGGCGCCGGACGCTGCACCGGCTGCTGGTGCTGCGGCGGGTAGCCGTACTGCTGCTGCTGGGAGCGCGGCGGCTGCTGCGGACGCGGGGCGACCTGCCGCTGCGGCCGGCGGCGGCGCAACGGGTCCCCCGAGTCGTCGTCGGGGTGGACGTACTGCTGGACCTGCGTCTGCTCGTTGCGCTCGCGGGCCGCGCTGAGCTGGGTCTGCCAGGGGTGCGGCTGCTCGGGGCCCGCGCCGGCGCCCTGCGGCGGCATCATCTGCGTCGGGTCGGCGTCGCCGCCGGACCCGCCCGGCGGGTGCTGCATCACGGTGGTGGCGGCGTTCGGGTCGTACGCGCCGCCCTGGCCGAAGCCCTGGCCCTGCCCGTGCGGGAGGACCTGGGTGGGCTCGGAGGCCCCGGCGGGCTGGGGCGTGCCGGGCACCGGCGCGGGGGCCGGGTCGGGCGCGAGCAGGGCCCCGACGTTGTCGGCGGCCACGATCTGCGCCGAGCTCGCCCGAAGGCCCACGCCGTCGGCGACCACGCGCAGCGCGCGGGCCAGGCCGACCGCGCCGGGGCGCTCGTCGGGGTTCTTGCGCAGGCAGCGCTCGATGACCGTCCACAGCGGCTCGGGCAGCGTGGAGGGACGGCGCGGCTCGGCGTTGAGGTGCTGCTGAAGCACCTCGAGCGCGCTGCCGCCGCCGAACGGCGGGCGGCCGGTGACCAGCTCGTAGAGCAGGATGCCGGCGCCGTAGATGTCGACCGCGGAGGTCTGCGGGCGGCCCTCGGCGGACTCCGGGGCCACGTACGACGGCGTGCCGACGAACTCGCTGGTGCGGGTCAGGCCCGGGGAGTCGGCGAGGCGGGCGATGCCGAAGTCGGTCAGCATCGGGTGCAGCTCGCCGCCGGTCTGGCGCAGCAGGACGTTGGCGGGCTTGAGGTCGCGGTGCACCACGCCGTCCGCGTGGCTGGCGGCCAGCGCGTCGGCGATCTGCGCCGTGAGCAGGGAGGCGGCGACCGGGCTGAAGGGGCCGTTCTCCCGCAGGTAGCGGTGCAGGTCGGGGCCCTCGATCAGGTCCATCACCAGGGCGAGCAGGTCGCCCTCGACGACCAGGTCGCGCACCCGGACGATGTTGTCGTGGGTGAGCCGGAGCAGGACGGAGCGCTCCCGGAGGAAGCGCATCACCACGTCCGGGTCGTTCGCCAGCTCCTCCTTGAGGACCTTGATGGCGACGGTCTCGCCGGGCTGCCCGGCGACGGCGGCCTCGGCCCCCGCGGTCTCACGCTGGCGGGCTCGCCAGACGGTGCCCGTGGCGCCGCGTCCGATCGGCTCCTCGAGCAGGTACTTGCTGCCTACCGGCCGCACGTCATGCGCTCCCTGCTGGTCGTGATCACTCGCACCGGCGCTTCGACGACCGGTCCTGCCCACTGTAAGGCCGTGGGGCCCGGTGGCGGCGGTCGTCGGCGTGCCCGGATCCGTCTCGGTCCGGACACGGCCGGTGAGGCGGTACCGGGTGGCTCCCGCCGGGCGGGGCGCGGTGGGGCTCCCCGCACGGAAAGACGTGCATCCCGGTCGCTTGGTTTCCGGGAGCGAGCGTAATCAGTCATGAACAGGTGTTGAATGGGCCACTTTCCAGGACAGAGGTGACCAATCAAGATCACTTGAGGGTGGCCCGCGGGCGCGGGCCGCGTCCCGGGTGCGAGGATGCACCCTGCTACAGCTACAGGCCGACGTGCTCTGCGGGCGGTTGGGGACGGCGCGGTGGGGGACCCGGGGCGTCGACCACTGCCACGGGCGCCCGAGCGGAAGGGATCGCTGACGGCGATGCAGATCCGGCTGACCGTCGTAGACCCGCTGAACCCCACCGCCGCGAGCCGCGACGTGCTGGTCACCGCCCCCGCCGGCACCACGCTGGCGGCCGTGGCGGCGGACCTGGCCACGGCGGTTCCCGGCGGGGACGGGGGCGGGACCGCCCTGTACGCCGGGGCCGAGCGGCTGGACCCGGTGCGCCGGGTACTGGGCGAGCCCCCTCTGGTGGACGGCGCGGTGCTGTCGCTGGGCGCGCCCGCCGACCCCGACGGCCACCTCGGCGCGGAGGACGGCATCGGACCGGCCGCGGTCGCCGAGCTGCACGTGGTCGCCGGCCCCGACGCGGGCGGCGTCCATCTGCTGCACGGGGGCCAGGTCACCGTCGGCCGCTCCGTCGACGCGGAGATCCCCCTCGACGACCCGGACGTCTCCCGCACGCACTGCGCGGTCACCGTCGCCCCGGACGGTTCGGTGACCGTGGCCGACCTGGACTCCACCAACGGCACGCGGCTCGACGGCCGGTTGCTGGACCGCGGACCGGTGCCGCTGGCGCCGGGCGCGCTGCTGCGGGTCGGGGAGTCCACGCTGCGGCTCGCCCTGCCCGCCTCCGTGCCGCCCTCGCCGGTGACACCGGACGGCGAGGGGTGCCTCCGGCTGTCCGTGGGGCCCGGCGGGGCCGGCTCGGGCGGGCCGGACGCCACGGCGGGCCCCGGTGCGACCGGCGTCGCCGGGGCGGACGGAGTGGCCGAGGTGGGCGACGGGGCCTGGGCGACCGGCGGGGCCGGTGGTGCCGTTGGCGCCACCGGCGCGCAGGAGGCGCACGAGCCGAGGGGGGCGTGGGAACGGCAAGGAGGCTGGGTCCGGCAGGAGGACCGGTACCGGCAGGAGGGCTGGGACGCCCGGGAGACCCGGGGCGGCGCGGCCGCCCGGGGCACCGGCGGCGGCCCGGCCGGGGAGGCCGCCGGTCTGCCGGGCAGCCCCGACGCGTTCCCCGGGGCTCACTCCGGACACTCCGGACACCCCGGGCGGCCCGGGGCGGCCGCGGCCACCGGCGGCGGACACTCCGGGCGGCCCGGGGCGGCCGCGGCCACCGGCGGCCGGGGCGACGCGCCCGCGGCCGACGGTCCCACCGGAGTCGCGTACGGAGGGGCGCCCGGCGTCCACCCGGCCGCCTCGGCCTCGTCCCCCGTGTTCCGTGACCAGGACCTCGCGCACGAGCCCGGCGCCCCCGCGGCACCCGGTGCGGCCACGGCCCCCGGTGAGGCCGGGGAGCCCGCCCGGCGGCGGGGCATAACGGCGTGGGCCCGGCGGCTGACCGCCGGCCGGAGCGGGGGCGAGCGCGCCGACGCCGCCTCCTCCGAACGGACCGCGCACACCGACGGCTGGGCCACCGTCCCCCGCCGCCCCGACACCTGGCCGGACCCGGCCGAGCTGCTGCTCACCGCGCTGGGCCCCGGCCCGCGCCTGTGGGAGCGCGACCACGACCACCCCGAGGCGCTGACCGTCCGCCTCGGCACCGCCGACCGGCCGTCCCCCGACGGCGAGGGCCTGCTGCCCGCCGTGCCGGTGACCGCCGCCCTGCGCGAGGCCGGGTCGCTGGGGCTCGCGGGGCCCCGCCCCCGGCTGGCCGGGCTGGCCCGCGCGGTGCTGGCGCAGCTCGCCGCGCTGCACTCCCCGGACACCCTGGAGATCGTGCTGATCAGCGCGGACCGCTCGCGCCCCCTGGAGGAGCGGACCGCGGAGTGGGCCTGGCTCGGCCTGCTCCCCCACGTGCGCCCCACCCAGGGCCAGGACTGCCGCCTGCTGCTGGCGCACGACCGCGACCAGGCCGCCGCCCGGACCGAGGAACTGCTGCGCCGGGTCGCCGACTCCGCGGCCGCGCCGTCACCCGCCCCGAACGGACCCGGCGGCCCGGCCGCCGCGCGTCCCGGCGGGCTGCGTTCCACGGTGCTGGTGGTCGACGGCGACCCCGGCGGCGCGGACGTGCGGGACGCGGTGTCCCGCCTGACGCTGAACGGTCCGCGGGCCGGCGTGCACGTGCTGTGCCTGGCCGAGACCGCACCGGCCTCCCCCGCCTCCCCGCTCACCGAGACCTACGAGACGGCGTGCTCCCTGGTCCCCGCCTTCCGCGCCTGCGGGGCGGTGGCACTGCTCAGCGGCGACGTCGCCACGGCGCTGCGGCTGCTGCGGGTGGTGCCGGTGGCCGGTGTCCCGTCGCCGCGTTCGGGCCCCGGCTCCGCCGCCACGGCCGGGCCGGTGCTGCCGCGGACCGCTCCGGTGGGCCACGGCACGGTGGGCGCGGTCGACGCGGTGTCGCCGGCGTGGGCCGAGCGGTTCGCCCGGGCGCTGGCCCCGCTGCGGGCCGACGCGCCGCCGTCCCCGTCGCCGAGGGCTGCGGGCGCCCGAGGGCCGCAGCCCGGGCCCTCGCAGCCGCTGCCCGACGCGGCGCGGCTGCTCGACGAACTGGGCCTCGCCCGCGCCACCCCGTCCTCGCTCCTGGCCCGCTGGGCCGACGCCGCGGACGACCCGGACTCCCCCGGCGGCCGCGCGGTCGCCGTCCTGGGCGCGGGTCCGCACGGGCCGGTCGCCGTGGACCTCGCGGCCGAGGGGCCGCACCTGCTGGTCGAGGGTGCCGTCGGCAGCGGGCGCACGGAGCTGCTGCGGGCCGTGGTCGCCTCGCTGGCGTCCGCGGAACGGCCCGAGCGGCTGGCGGTGCTGCTGGTGGACGGTTCCGCGTCGCCGCGCGCCCAGGGGCTGGAGCCGTGCGCCGAGATCCCGCACGTCACGGGACGGCTGATCGCCAACGACCCCTTGGTCATGCGGGAGTTCGCGCAGTCGCTGAGCGCCGAACTGAAGCGGCGCGGCGAGGCGCTGGGGCTGATGGACTTCGCCTCCTGGCACGCGGGCCGGATGCCGGCGCGGGTCGTGCCGCAGCGGGGGTCCGCGGCGGCGGGGCCGGCCGATCCGGTGACGATGCCGCGGCTGGTGGTCGTGGTGGACGACCTCGACGCGCTGCTGCACCCCGCGCTCGGGGCGCCGGGCCGCCCGTCCGCGGGCTCGGTGGTGCGGGCGCTGGAGGCCGTGGCGCGGGACGGCGGGCGGCTGGGCGTCCACCTGGTCGCGGCGGCGGTCTCGGCGGAGGGCTCGGAGGCCGGGCGGCTGTCCTCCCTGCGGGTCCTGCTCGACGACGGCGCGCCGACGGGGCGCGGACGCCTCCTCGCCCCCGGCGGGTCGGTCACGCCCTTCCAGGGCGGGCGGGTGACGGGCCGTATCCCCCGCACGGGGACGCTGCGGCCCACCGTGCAGCCCCTGGACTGGTCCCGCATGGGCGATCCCCCCACCCGCCGCCCAGTCCGCGAGCTCGGCAACGGCCCCACCGACCTCGCCCTCCTCACCAGCGCCCTCACCCGCGCCGCCGCCCAGCACCCCACCTCCACGATCCCCTCCGCCGCCGCCCGCTAGCCACCTCCCACGGGCGCCCGGGCCATGTCCGCCGTGCCGCCCAAGCCCAGGCCTGGTGGACAGCACTGTTCATCCCCCGACCCGCCCCCTTCCCGGAGGGGCTTACGTCGCGTGGAGCGAACCGTCCCCCGAGGACGTGGGCCCCTGCGCCCACCCGTGCCGCCCCAGCGGCACGATTGCCCGCAGGGGGGCGGGGAGCGTGGATCCGCAAGCCGCCGCGGTGACCCCGGCGGTACGGGCCGCCCCGGGGGTGAAAAGTAACGGCGGGGCAACAATCAGGGGCGACACGCCCGTGCCGCCGACGCCGCGTCAGCGCACGCGCGTAACCCGCACTTCCCCTGGGAAGGCGCAAGTCGCAACGTCCACCGACACGTTCAGCGACGAACGAAGAACGGGGCAACGATGCGCGTACGCAAGGCGCTGACAACCTCTCGGATACCCACCGCCCTGGTGGCCACCTCCCTCGCCCTCGCCCTCGCGGCCTGCGGCGGCGGTGACGGCGACGACGGGAAGAAGGACAAGGCCGGCGGCAGCGGAGCGGCGAAGGAGACCGTCGACCTGCCAAAGCTCGACGGGGAGACCCTCGAGGTCGCCGCTGTCTGGACCGGCACGGAGCAGGAGAACTTCAAGAAGGTCCTCGCGGAGTTCGAGAAGCGGACCGGCGCGACGGTGAAGTTCGTGCCCGCCCAGGACCCGATCATCAACTTCCTCGGCTCCAAGATCGCCGGCGGGGCCCCGCCGGACGTGGCGATGCTGCCGCAGGTCGGCGCCATCCACCAGGCCGTGGAGAAGGGCTGGGCCAAGCCGCTCGGCGAGGAGGCCAAGGCGCAGCTCGGGAAGAACTACAGCCAGGGCTGGCAGGACCTCGGCTCCCACGAGGGCAAGCCGTACGGGGTCTACTACAAGGCCGCCAACAAGTCCCTGATCTGGTACAACACCCAGGTCTTCGAGAACGCGGGCGCGAAGGAGCCCAAGAGCTGGGACGAGCTGATGGCCACCGCGCAGGCCGTCTACGACTCCGGCGTGACCCCGTTCTCGGTGGGCGGCGCCGACGGCTGGACGCTGACCGACTGGTTCGAGAACGTCTACCTCTCGCAGGCCGGCCCGGAGAAGTACGACCAGCTGGCCAAGCACGAGATCAAGTGGACCGACCCGTCGGTCAAGGAGGCCCTGACCACCCTGGCCCAGGTGTGGGGCAAGGCGGACTACGTCGCGGGCGGCGCCGACGGCGCGCTGCAGACGGAGTTCCCCGCCTCGGTGACCCAGACCTTCACCAAGGGCGACCAGCCGAAGGCCGCCATGGTCTACGAGGGCGACTTCGTGCAGGTCAACATCGGTGAGACGGACGCGAAGGTCGGCACCGACGCCAAGGTGTTCCCCTTCCCGGCGGTCGGCGACAGCGCTCCGGTGGTCTCCGGCGGCGACGCCGCGGTGATCCTCGAGGACTCCAAGGCCTCGCAGGCGCTGGCCACCTTCCTGGCCTCCCCGGACGCCGCCGGCATCCAGGCGAAGCTGGGCGGCTACCTCTCGCCGAACAAGGCGGTGGACTCGTCCGCCTACCCGAACGAGGTGCAGCGCAAGATGGCCGAGGCGCTGATCCAGGCCGGTGACGACTTCCGGTTCGACATGTCCGACCAGGCCCCGCAGGCCTTCGGCGGCACGCCCGGCAAGGGCGAGTGGAAGATCCTCCAGGACTTCCTGAAGAACCCGAAGGACGTCGAGGGCGCCCAGAAGAAGCTGGAGGCCGCCGCGGCCAAGGCCTACGGGGACTGAGGCCCGATGGATCCGGCCGTGACCAAGGAGGGGTCCCCGGCGGCTGAGCCCGCCGGGGCGCCCCCCGCCCCGCCGTCCCCCCGCGGCCGGGCGTCCCGGAGACGGGCGTCCGCGCTCCCGTTCCTGTTCCTGCTGCCCGCCCTGGTGCTGCTGGGCGCGCTGGTGGTGTACCCGATCGGGTACTCGCTGCTGCGCAGCCTCTTCGACCGCACCGGCGAGAACTTCGCCGGCTTCGACAACTACGTCGAGCTCTTCACCGACGACGGCATCCTGCGGGCGCTGACCAACAACCTGATCTGGGTGGTGGTGGCCCCGGCCGTCGCCACCGCACTCGGCCTGATCTTCGCCGTGCTCACCGAACGGGTGCGCTGGGGCACGGCGTTCAAGCTGGTCGTCTTCATGCCGATGGCGATCTCCATGCTGGCCGCGGGCATCATCTTCCGCCTCGTCTACGACCAGGACCCGGACAAGGGCGTCGCCAACGCGGTGTGGGTGGGGGTGCACGACACCTTCGCGGAGTCCTCCGCCTTCCCCAAGGCGCACCCGGGGCGCGAGTCGCCGCTGAAGCCGGCCGGCGGCGGCGCGTTCGTCACCACCGACCCGGTGCGCGTCGGCACGCCGGTGTCCCTGCCGCTGGTGGGCGTCGCCCCCGACGTGATGCCCGACGACGCCTCCCCGGCCCGCCCGGCGAAGGCCGGGCAGGACCGGATCACCGGGGTGACCTGGCAGGACTTCACCCGCGGCAAGGGCGTCGGCACGCTCAACGAGCCCGACGCCACCGAGGTCGGTTATCCGGGCATGCGGATCGAGGCGGTCAAGGACGGCAAGGTGGTGGACCGGGCGACGGCGGCCTCGGACGGCTCCTTCAGCCTGTCCGCCGAGGCCGACGGGGCGCTGCTGCGGCTGCCGGCCGACAACTTCCGCGAGCCGTACAACGGGATCGACTGGCTCGGTCCGTCGCTGGTCACCCCGGCGGTGATCGGGTCGTACGTGTGGATGTGGGCCGGGTTCGCGATGGTGCTGATCGCCGCGGGCCTCGCCGGGGTGCCGCGGGAGCTGATGGAGGCGGCCCGGGTGGACGGGGCCACCGAGTGGCAGGTGTTCCGCCGGATCACCGTGCCGCTGCTGGCCCCGGTGCTGGGCGTGGTGCTGGTCACCCTGATGATCAACGTGCTGAAGATCTTCGACCTGGTCTACATCATCCCGCCGGGCTCCTCGCAGGACGACGCCAACGTGCTGGCGCTGGAGCTCTACCGGAAGGGCTTCGCCGAGGACCAGCCGGGCGTCGCCAGCGCCATCTCGGTCTTCCTGCTGCTGCTCGTCGTCCCGGTGATGTGGTTCAACGTCCGGCGGATCAGGCAGGAGGGCCGACAGCGATGACCTCGACCTCGACGCCGACGGCGCCGGCCGCGTCCTCGGCCGGGAGCCCTCCGCCGCGCAAGGCCTCGCTCGCCTCGCGGGCGGTCTCCGGGCTGGGCGGGACGCTGGTCCAGCTCTTCCTGGTGGTGGTCGGCCTGTTCTGGCTGATGCCCACCGTGGGTCTGCTGCTCTCCTCGCTGCGCTCGCCGCGGGACATGGCGGACAGCGGCTGGTGGACCGTCCTGACCGAGCCCTCGCGGATGACCCTCGAGTCGTACACGAACCTGCTCGGCAACGACGACATCACCGGTTCGCTGTTCAACACCCTGCTGATCACCGTGCCGGCCACCCTGCTGGTCGTGGTGATCGGCGCGCTCGCCGGCTACGCCTTCGCCTGGATGGAGTTCCCCGGGCGCGACTGGTGGTTCCTGGGCGTGGTCGGCCTGATCGTGGTGCCGGTCCAGGTGGCGCTGCTGCCGATCGCCGAACTCTTCGGCGACCTGGGCCTGTTCGGGTCGATCGCGGGTGTGGTGCTGTTCCACACCGGGTTCGGCCTGCCGTTCGCGGTGTTCCTGCTGCGGAACTTCTTCGCGGAGATCCCGCGCGAGCTGCTCGAGGCGGCCCGGCTGGACGGCGCGGGGGAACTGCGCCTGTTCACCCGGGTGGTGCTGCCGCTGGGCGGCCCGGCGGTGGCGAGCCTGGGCATCTTCCAGTTCCTGTGGGTGTGGAACGACATGCTGGTCGCGCTCGTCTTCGCCGACTCCGGCAGCCAGCCGATCACGGTGGCGCTGCAGACCCAGGTGAGGCAGTTCGGCAGCAACATCGACGTGCTCGCGCCGGGCGCGTTCCTCTCCATGGCGATCCCGCTGGCGGTGTTCTTCGCCTTCCAGCGGCAGTTCGTCTCCGGGGTGATGGCGGGCGCCGTGAAGTAGGCCCCGTGCGGCGGACACCGCGTCCCGGGACAGGGGCCCGTGACGTGGTGTCAGCGAAGCGCGTCACTCGATCGGAAGCGTCCGGCAAGCGGGCGAATCCGTTCACCTGAAGGGGCGGTCCGGTCAACGGGCCGCCCCGACACGCGTCCGGCGTCGCCACCTGTCAGGGCGACAAGGCGTATCCAGGTCACACCTTCGGATCTTCCGGTACCGGTCCCGTCGGCCCGGCGCCCGAGCCCGACCGCCCCCGTCACCCCCTGGATGTGCCGTTGCCCAGGTTCAGTGTCATCGTGCCCGCGTACCAGGTCCAGGCGTACCTGCACTCCTGCCTGGAGTCGGTGCTGGGGCAGTCGTACACGGACCTGGAGCTGATCGCGGTCGACGACGGGTCCCCGGACCGGTGCGGGGCGATCATCGACGAGTTCGCCGCCCGCGACGACCGGGTCCGCCCCGTCCACCTGGAGCGCAACACCGGGCTCGGACCGGCCCGCAACGCGGGCATGGAGAGGGCGTCGGGCGACTACCTGGTCTTCCTCGACGGCGACGACGCTCTCACCCCGCACGCCCTGCGGGCGATCGCCGAGCGGCTGGAGCGCACCGGCGACCCGGACGTGCTGGTCTACGACTACGCCCGCCTCCACCTGGACGGCACCGCCGTGCGCAACCGGCTCGCCGCCGAGCTGCGCGAGGACGGTCCCGCGCCCTTCCTGCTCGACGACAGGCCCGGGCTGCTGGACCTGCTGATGGTCGTCTGGAACAAGGCCTACCGCAGGGACTTCGTGGAGCGGGAGAAGCTCCGCTTCCCGGACGGCTGCTACGAGGACACCCCGTTCACCTACCCGGCCCTGCTGGCCGCCGCCTCCCTGGCCACCCTGGACCGGGTCTGCCTCCACTACCGCCAGCGCCGCCTCGGCAACATCCTCGGCACTCCCGGCCGGCAGCACTTCGACGTCTTCGCGCAGTACGACCGGGTCTTCGCCTTCCTCGACGCCCGGCCCGCCCTGGCGCACTGGCGCGGACCGCTGTTCCAGCGCATGACGGACCACTACGTCACCGTCCTCCAGCGCGCCGACCGGCTGCCGCCCGGCACCCACCGCGAGTTCCTGCGCCGCGCCCGCGACCACCACCGCCGCCACCGTGTGCCGGGGCCGCCGCCCGCCGGGCTGCGCGCACGCGGCCGTCACCTGGTGATCAGCAGCGGCAGCGTCCCGCTCTGGCGCGCCCTGCGGCTCACCCTGGCCGCGTCCCGTCGCGCGGGCCGTCCGGCCCGCGCCGCCCTCCGCGCCGCCCGCGCGCTCCTGCTGCGCGCCCACTACGCCGTGCAGCGACTGCTGCCCACCCGCGACCTCGCGCTCTTCACCGCCGGGGACGGCGCCGCGCCCTACGGCGGCGACCCGGGCGCGCTGGAGACCGCGTTCCGGATGTGGTCGCCGCGCACCCGCACCGCCTGGGCCGCCCCGCGCGCCCTCGCCGACACCGTGCCGCCGGAGACCTCCCGCCTCACCCCGGACTCCCTCGCCTGGTGGACGGCGCTGGCCCGCGCCCGCTACCTGGTCACCGACACCGGCTTCGGCCGCCCGGTGCGCCCCCGGCGCGGGCAGGTCCTGCTGCACACCCTCGACGGCCTGCCGCTGACCCGCGCCGGACTGGACGCGGCCCGGCCCGACGTCGACGCCGTCCTCGCCGACGTCGACACCTGGGACCTGTGCCTGTCCGGCGACGCCCACACCACGCTGGTCCACGAACGCGGCTTCCCCGGCCGGTACACCACCCTCGAGTTCGGCCGCCCCCGCACCGACGCCTACCAGCGGGCCACCGCCGAGGACGTCGCCCGCGGGCGCGCCCTGCTGGGCGTCGCGCCCGAGCGCACCGCGGTGCTGTACGCCCCGGTCCCGCGCCCCCACCCGCAGCCCTCGCTGGACGTGGAGGAACTGGCGCGGCGGCTCGGCGAGCGGTTCGTGCTGCTCACCGCCGTCCCCGACCCCGGCACCTATCCGCCCGGCCGGGTGATCGACGTGTCCCGCACGGCGGCGCCCGCGGCCACCCTCTGCCTGGCGGCGGACGTCCTGCTCACCGACTGCTCCCCGCTGATCGCCGACTTCGCCGCGCTGGACCGGCCGGTGGTCCTCTGGGGCCCGGACCGGGCCGCGCTGGACGCGGTGCGCGGGCTGTACCCCGTCCAGGTGCCGGGCGCGGTCGCCCGGGACACCGCGGAGCTGGCCCGGCTGCTGGTCACCGGGGCCTGTGACGGCCCCGCCCAGGCCGAACTGCGCGCGGCCTTCCGCGAACGGCACTGCCCCTACGACGACGGGCGGGTCGCCGAGCGGGTGGTGCGGCGGGTGGTCCTCGGCGAGAGCGCCGGCCTGCCCGCGGTGACCCCGCCCGCCGAGCGCCGCCCGGCCCCCGCGGCCGCCCCGGTGGGCACGGCCTGCACCGGCCCCGCCGCCCTGCCCGCCGCACGGCCGGCCGCGGGCTACGGCCTGGCGGAACAGCACTGAGGGGAACGCCGCCGATGCCCACGT
The DNA here is from genome assembly GCF_040295685.1 of Streptomyces sp. NPDC002734. Classification (NCBI taxonomy): domain Bacteria; kingdom Bacillati; phylum Actinomycetota; class Actinomycetes; order Kitasatosporales; family Streptomycetaceae; genus Streptomyces; species Streptomyces sp. NPDC002734. The sequence continues at coordinate 41,963 of NZ_JBEOVU010000036.1, read as the reverse complement.
CACGCCCGACCCCGACCCGCCCCTCCACCTGGCGGCCACCGGGGCGCCCACCGGGCCCCCACCACGGCCACCGCCCCGTGGTGGGCCGCCACCCCGCCGCGCAACGCCCCGCCGCGAGCCGACCCCACGCGAACCGGCCCCACGCGAACCGACCCCACGCGAGCCGCTGACACCCCGCACCCCGCACACCCGCCCCGTACCGCCCGGCCCCGCACCGCACCGCCCCGGGAAGACGCCCACCCGCGAACCACCGCGAAGAGGAGGCGCGCGAACCATGCCCCGGTTCTCCGTCGTGATCCCCGCCCATGGCACCGCCCACCGTCTGGCGGAGGCCCTGGACAGCGTCGCCGGCCAGCGCCGGCCCGACCTGGAGGTGATCGTCGTCCTGGACGGCCCGGCCGGCTCCCACGCCCCCGAGGCCGACGTCCTCGCGACGCGTGCCGGCCAGGACCCGCCCCTGCGTCCCGTGCTCTCCCCGCCCTCCGCCGGGCTCGGCGCGGCCCGCAACGCGGGACTGGCCGCCGCGCGCGGCGACTACGTGCTGTTCCTCGACGGCGACGACGTCCTCACCCCCGGCGCGCTCGACGCGGTCGCCGCCCGGCTCGCGTCCGCCGGCGACCCCGACGTCCTGGTCCTCGGCCACGAACGCGCCCCCTGGTGGACCCCCGCCCGGCCGCCCGGACCCGGCCCCCGGCTGCCCGAACAGCACGCCCCCGACGGGCCGTTCCACCCCGCCGAGGTCCCCGCCCTCACCGGCGTCCGGCTGCCCGCCTGGAGCGCCGCCTACCGCCGCGCCTTCGTCGCCGCCCACCGCCTCGCCTTCGCCGACGGCTGGTACACCGACCTGTCCTTCACCCCGGCCGCACTGCTCGCCGCCGACCGGATCGCGGTGCTGCGCCGGACCGTCGTCGAGCACCGGGTGCGACGCCAGGGCAGCCGTCTCAACGAGCCCGGGCCGCACCACCGGGACCTGCTCGACCGGGCCGGGGACCTGCTGCGCCGCACGGCCGGACTGCCCGCCGCCCGGACCGGGCCGCTCTTCGCCGACCTGTTCGCGCTGGTCCTGCGCACCGCCGCCGACCCGCGCCGCCTGCCCGCCGCCGACCGCCGCGCCTTCTTCGCCGCCGCGGCCGGTCTGTACCGCCGTCACCGGCCCGCCGGGTTCCGTCCGCCCCGCGGCAGCCTGGGCGTCCAGCACCGGCTGCTCGCCGCGGGCAGCCACCCGGCGTTCCGCCTGCTGCGCGCCGCCCACCGCGTGGCCGGCCGGCTCCGCGCCCTCGCCGTCCTGCCCGCTCCGCTGCGCGGGCTGCGCACCCGCCTGCACTACCGCCGCGCGCTGCGCCGCCCGCTCGACGCGGACCTCGTCGTGTACTGCGCCTACTGGGGCCGCGGCTACGCCTGCAACCCGGCGGCGATCCACGCCAAGGCGCGCGAACTCGCCCCGCACCTGCGGGGGGTCTTCCTCGTCGAGCCGGAGGCCGTCCCCACGCTCCCGCCCGGCGTGGAGCACGCCGTGATCGGCACGCGTGCGTACTGGGAGCTGCTGGCCCGCGCCACCTACCTCGTCTCCAACGCCAACTTCGCCGACGCCGTCGTCAAGCGCCCCGGCACCGTCCACCTCCAGACCCAGCACGGCACGCCGCTGAAGCGGATGGGCCTCGACCAGGCCGCCCACCCGGTGGTCGCCGCCGCCACCGGGAGCTTCGCCAAGCTGCTGGCCCGCGTCCAGCGCTGGGACCACAACCTGTCCTCCAACCCGCACTCCACCGAGACCTGGGAGCGGGTCTTCCCCGGCGGGCACACGACGCTGGAGTACGGCTATCCGCGCAACGACGTGTACTGCACGGCGACCGCGCGGGACGTGGCCCGGATCCGCCGGGAACTCGGCGTCCCCGAGGGCGCCACGGCCGTCCTGTACGCCCCCACCCACCGCGACCACGCCGACGGCTTCGACGCGGCGCACGACGGCCTCCTCGACCCGGAGCGGCTGGCCGAGGCGGCCGGGGAGAACGCGGTGGTGCTGCTGCGGGCCCACTACTTCCACGACCGCGCCGGACACGAACGCGCCACCGCCTCACCGCGGGTGATCGACGTGACCTCGCACCGCTCGGCGGAGGACGTCTGCCTGGCGGCGGACATGCTGGTCACCGACTACTCGTCCATCATGTTCGACTACGCCAACCTGGACCGGCCGATCGTCGTCCACGCCTCCGACCTGGACGTCTACCGCGCCACCCGCGGGGTCACCTTCGACCTCCTGGCCTCGCCCCCCGGTCCCGTCTCCCGCACCTCGGAGGAGCTGTACCGCCTCCTCGCCGAGGGCGCCCACACCTCCGCGGAGTCCGCCCGCCTGCGCGCCGCCTTCCGCGCGCGCTTCTGCCCCTGGGACGACGGCCACGCCGCCGAACGCGTGGTCCGCCACGTCCTCCTCGGCGAACCTCCCGCCGCCCTCCCCCCGGTCACCCCTCTCCCCTCCCGCACCCCGGCCCCCTCCGCCGCACCACCCGAGCGGCGACGCGTGCCGACCGCGGGCGCAGACGGTCAGGACTCGCGTGACGCCTCGCCGCCCGCCGCGCCGGCCCCCCGCGCCGCACCCCCGGCCCCGGCGAACGCGCCCCACCCCCGCACCGCACCCCCCGTGAGGAACTGACCCGTGCCGCCCCGCCTGAGCATCATCGTCCCCGCCCACCGCGTACAGGGCTTCCTCCGCGAGTGCCTCGACTCCGTCCTCACCCAGTCCCACCAGGACTGGGAACTGATCGCCGTCGACGACCACTCCCCCGACCGCAGCGGCGAGATCCTCGACGAGTACGCCGCCCGCGACCCCCGGATCACGGTGCTCCACCTCACGGAGAACGTCGGCCTCGGCCGCGCCCGCAACGCCGCGCTCCCGCACGCCACCGGCGACCACCTCCTCTTCCTGGACAGCGACGACACCCTCACCCCCGGCGCCCTCCAGGCGATCGCCGACCGCCTCGACGAGACCGGCGACCCGGACGTCCTCGTCTTCGACTACGTCCGGGCCCACTGGTGGGGCGGCATCCGCCGCAACGCCCTCGCCCACGTGCTCGCGGAGACCGGCGCGGCCCCGGCGCCCGGCGACGTCTTCACCGCCGCCGAGCACCCCGAGATCCTCGAACTCCTCATGGTGGTCTGGAACAAGACCTACCGCCGCGCGTTCGTCGAGCAGCACGGCTTCCGCTTCCCGCCCGGCTACTACGAGGACACCCCCTGGACCTTCCCGGTCCTGCTCACCGCCGGGCGGATCGCCGCCCTGGACCGCGTGTGCCTCAGCTACCGCCAGCGGCCCACCGGCTCGATCCTCTCCACCACCAGCCGCAAGCACTTCGACCTGCACGAGCAGTACCACCGGGTCTTCGCCTTCGTCGACGAACACCCCGAACTGGAGGCGTGGAAGCCCTACCTGCACCGGCGGGCGGGCGAGCACTGCCTGGACGTGCTGGGCAAGCCGGACCGCCTGCCGCCCTCCGCCAAGGCCGAGTTCTTCCGCGCCACCGCCGGCCTCCTGCGCGAACTGCGGCCCCCGGGCACCGTCACCGACCCGGCCCTGCGCGTACTGGAACGCCCCTACGCCGCCTACCGGTTGACCCGGCAGACGGCCGCGATCCGCCGCCGCGCCGCCGGGACGGCCCGCCGCGCGCGCCGAATCACCGCCGAACGCGCGGGCCGCGTCCTGCAGTTCGCCCACCGCCGCCGCGGCCTGGACCCCGAACTCGCGCTGTACTCCTCGTTCCACCACCGCGGCGTGCTCGGCGACCCGGCGGCGATCCACCGGGCGGCCCGCGAACTCGCCCCGCACGTCCGCGGCGTGTGGGTGGTGCGCCCCGAACACGCCCACCAGGTCCCCGACGGGATCGAGCACGTGACCCCCGGCTCACCCCGGCACCTCGCCCTCCAGGCCCGTGCCACCTGGTTCGTCAACGACGTCCCCTGGCCCTGGATGCCGGTCAAGCGCCCCGGCAGCGTGCACATCCAGACCCACCGCGGCACCCCGCTGAAGTACCAGGGCGCCGACCTGCTGACCAAGCCCGGAGCCCGGCTGGGGCAGGACGTGCCGCGGATGCTGCGCAGGGCGGACCTCTGGGACTGGAGCCTGGTCGCCAACCGTCACTCCGAGCGGGTCTGGGAGCGCGCCTATCCCTGCCACTTCACCTCGCTGCGCACCGGCAGCCCGCGCAACGACGTGCTGGTGCGCGGTGACGCCGCCCGCGGCGCGGCCACCCGGGCCCGCCTCGGCATCCCCGCCGGGCAGACCGTGGTGCTGTACGCCCCGGCCCGCCGCGACCACGTCCGCGGCGGCCACACGGAGCCGTTCGACCCGGCGCGTCTCGCCGCCGACCTCGGCCCCGGGCGGACCCTGGTGGTCCGCCTCCATCCCTCGCTCGCCGACGGCCCGGCCCGCGGCCTCTCCCTCGCCGAGCTGCACCGGCGGGGCGTCCTCGTCGACGCCACCGACGAACCCCATGTGGAGGATCTGATGCTCGCCTCCGACGTCCTGGTCACCGACCACTCGTCGCTGATGTTCGACTACGTCAACCTGGACCGGCCCGTCGTCGTGCACGCCGGCGACCGGGCCGCGGTCGCGGCGAGCCGCGGCCTCTACCTCGACGTCACCGCCGAACCGCCCGGCCACGTGACCCGCGGCTACGAGGAGCTGGCCGAGCTCTTCGCCGGCGACGCCTGGCGCGACGAGCGGTCCGCCCGGCGACGCGCCCGCTTCCGGGCCGTGTACGGGGAGTTCGACGACGGCAGGGCCGCCGAGCGGGTGGTGCGCACCCTGATGCTCGGCGAGCCGATGCCGGCCCACGCCACCCCGGCCCCCGCCGGGTCCGCCGCCGACGGCTCCGCCTCCCTGCCCGCTCCGGCCGCCGGCCGCGACGACCTCCTCCAGCGGTCATGAGCGCCGCCGCCTCCCCGCTGGCCGCCCTGCGCCCCCGCCGCACCCGCGGCTGGGTACTGCTGCTGGCCGCCGTCTTCGCCGTGCTCCAGCTCGCCAACGTCAGCGGCCGGGACACCCCCGACACCAAGAACTACCTCTCGTACACGATGAGCCTGCTGGGGCAGGACAAGCGGGAGGCGGCGGGCGTCACCATCGAGTACGCCTGCGCCGGACAGGCCTCCGTGGCCCGCCGCGACCAGAAGGTCGACGTGGAGCGCTTCCACCGGGCCTCGCCCGCCCGGGACGTCGCCTCCACCTGCCGTTCCGACCACTGGCGGACCGTCGACGAGCGGCTGAAGGCCGGGCAGACCGGCGGGCACACCACGCCCTTCATGTCCGAGCGGTTCCAGCGCATCTTCGAGGTCCGCCCCGGCTACCCGGCGTTCCTCGTCCCGTTCGTGGCCACCTTCGGCGTGAAGTGGGGCCTGTGGGCGGCGGGCGTCACCATCACCTCCTCGTGCGGGATCCTGGCCTTCCTGGTCCTGCGCTCGCTGCGGGTCCGCCGCACCCTCGCCCTCACCGGCCAGGCGCTGTTCTACGCGCTGCCCTGCGGGGTGACGGCGATGCGGCCGATGACCGAGGGACTGCTGCTCCTGTTCACCCTGTCCGCCCTGTGGGGCTGCGCGCTGGCGCTGCGCGGCCGTGGCTGGACGGGCACGATGCTGGTCTCGCTGTCGCTGGCGGCGCTGTTCACCGTCAAGCACTCGCAGGCCCTGTTCCTCGGGGCGTGCCTGGCCGCGGCGGGCACGGCGGTCGCCCTGCGCCGGCTGCGGCGCGCACGGCCGGTGGGACGCGGGGTGGTCTCGGTGGCGGCGGCCTCCGCGTACGGCGCGCTGGCCACGGTGGTCGCCGCGTGGGCGCTGGACCACCCGTCCATGACGGACAGCGTGCAGGACCTGCTCACCGACCACTTCCAGCGGCCCGACCGGGCGGCGCCGTGGCGGGAGTTCGCGCACCTGGAGCTCAACTTCTGGGTGGAGTGGACCCGCCGCCAGCTGTGGGAGCCGCTGTTCGCCGCGGCGCTGGCGGCCGGTGCGTGGGGCGCGCTGCGCAGGCGTCCCGCCTTCGGCGTGTTCCTGGTCGGCGCGGCGGGCACGGGGGTGCTGACCCAGGCGGCGCACCCCGACATGGGCATCTGGGGCGGCCGCCTCATCGTGATCGCCTGGCTCCTGCCGGTGGTGGGCCTCCCGCTGCTCCTGGAGTCCCTGACCACCCGCCAGGGCCCCTTCTCCCCCACCAGCATCCCCCTCCGCTTCCCCCACCCGGCCTCCGGCTCCCTCTCCCCCAGGCCCGCCCTGTGGCCCCCCCGCTCGGCCCCGACCGACACACCGGACCCTGCTCCCGCCACCCTCGCCCCTGCTGCGGGCGGCTGGGCCGCCCAAGGGGCGATGGGGGCACCCCCTGCTCATGGGGGTCCCCCCTGCTCGAGCGCAGCCGAGAGCTCGGGGGAGGAGTCGAGAGCTTGGGGGAGGGCGGGCGCAGGCGGCGAGTTCGCACGCGACGGTTCGCACAACGCCGCGTCAGCCCCCCGCACCGCGCCGCCGGCAACCGGCACACCCCCCGCACCCCGCGCCGCCGAAGCCCGCACCGCCGGGACTCCCGCCGTCGCGGAACCCGCACCCGCGAGCCCTCGCGCGCCGCGCCTCACCGTGACCACCGCCACCCATAACCCCCCGGCCACCCTCGCCCACCTGGCCTCCCCGCCGGCACCGGACGCAGCCCCGGACAAGGGCAAGGCCCCCCGCACCGGCAAGCTGCTCCGCAAGCGCAGAGGCAAGCCCCGCACCAAGCCCACGGACACCGGCACCGGCACCGGCACCACCGACTCCCCCTCCCCCGGGGGCGGAAAGACGTGACCGTCACCACCCGCCCCCTCAAGGGGACGAGAACCCCCCACGGCTCCACCGCCTCCCGCCGCTTCCGTCCCCGCCACCCCTCCCCCTACGCCGTCCTCGGCGGCCTCGCCTGGCTCGTGCTGACCCTCGCCTCCTGGCGGGTCCCGATGTGCTGCGACTACGGCCAGCACGCCGCCGTCGTCGAGCGCCTGCGCGAGTCGCTGTTCCACCCCCGCCACCCCCTGGTGGACCTCCCGGGCGACGGCAACCCCTACTACTCCCCCTACGCGCTCGCCCAGGGCGCCTTCGCCCGCCTCACCGGCCTGAACGGCATCGAGACGGTCCGTCTGGCGACCCCGTTCAACCTGGCCGTCCTCCTCACCGGCCTGAACCGCCTGGTCCGCGCCCTCACCCCCCGCCCGTGGGCGCCCGTGTGGGCCCTCCTCGCCGTCACCCTCCTGTGGGGCACCGAACGCGCCTGGTGGAGCGGGTTCCTGAACCTGATGTCCTCCACGGGGCACGCCGGTTACCCCTCCGCCTTCGCCCTCGGCGCGACCCTCTGGGCCTGGTCCCTGACCGCCACCCGCGCCCACGCCGCCGACGGCACCGGCCCACGCACAAGCCCCGGCCCCGGCACCGGCACCGGCACCCGCACAAGCCCCGGCACGGGCAACCGCACCGGCAACCGCCCCGGCATCCGCTTCGTCGGCCCCCGCGGCCTCCCCGGCCTCCCCGGCTACGCCGCCCTCGGCGCCCTGTACGGGCTGATCCTGCTGACCCACCCGGTCACCTTCGTCGCCGCCGCCCTCGGCGCCGTCGCCTTCGTCGCCGCGTCACCGCGGAACCTGGCCCCCGCGCTGCTCGGGCGCTGGGCGACGGCCGCCGCCGTCGCGTTCGCGCTCGCGGTGGCCTGGCCGTACGCGGACGTGCTGGCCCTGGCCGGGGACCGCAGCCTGGACGTGATGCACCGCCAGCTCTACGACCGCATCCCCGAGCGTTTCTGGCTCGCCGTCGTGCTCGGCGTCCCGGCGCTGGCCGTGCGGGCGCGCAGGGCCGGCCGTCCCTGGCGCGACCCGCTGACGCTGCTGTTCCTGCTGGACTGCGCGGCCCTGGCGTACGGCTGGTACAGCGGTCACTGGACGTACGCCCGCCTGCTCGGCCCCGCCCTGCTCCCGCTCCAGCTGGCCCTGGCCGTGGAGCTGGCCGCGCCGCGCCCCTGGTCCCGGTGGCGCAAGGCGCTGGGCACGGCGGCCGTGGCGGGCGCGGTGTGCGGGCTGCTGACCGTGCACGCGGGCGCCCTCGTCCCCTGGAGCCGCCTCGACCAGCCGCCGCGCTGGCCCTCGTACGACTGGGCGGCCCGGCACATCGGCCGGGGCGAGACCCTGCTGGCCGACGGCTACTTCGCGCCGCGTCTGCTGCCGGGGTACGGCGTCGACCTGGTGGCGCCGCCCTGGCCGGACCCGGCGCTCGGCGAGGCGGAACAGGGCCGGCGGACCGAGGCCACCGCCCGCTACCTGGACCCGGCCACCGGGCGCGCCGGGCGGGAGGCCGTGGTCCGCCGCTACCAGGTTCGCTGGCTGCTGCTGACCCGTTGGCGGAAGCCCCCGAAGGAGGCGGTCGTGGTGGCCTGGAGCAGGGAGACGGGCGAGGTCCTCGCCCGGGTCGGCCGGTGACCAGGTCCGCGACGGGCCGCGTCCGCCCCGCCGCGGCCGTCGCCGCACTCGCCCTCCTGTGGCTGCTGACCCGGGCCGTGATGCTCTGGCTGCTGACCCACGACCACCTCCCGTGGCTCGGCGCGGGCGGCGTCACGCACGAACCGGAACGGCTCTACACCCGCTGGCGGGAGACCCTGGACGACGGCTCCTACCCCTCCGGCGACCCGCTCTGGCAGTACCCGCCCGGCGCGGGCGCCGCCCTGCTGCTGCCGGGGCTGCTGCTGCCCCGGCTGCCCTACCCGTGGGCGTTCACCGCGCTCACCCTGGCCGCGGACGCCGCCGTCGCCGCCGCCCTGGTCCGGACGGGCCTCACCCGCCACGCCCGGGGCGACGGCGAGCGCAGCCTGCTCGGCGCGCTGCTGTGGACCGCGGGGCTCCCGCTGCTCCTGCACCTCCCGCTGGCCCGTTTCGACGTGCAGGTCACCGCGCTCGCCGTGCTCGCGCTGCTCGTGGTGCGCCGCCTGCCCCGGCTGGGCGGCGCGCTGGCCGCGCTCGGCGCGCTGGCCAAGGCGTGGCCGGCGCTGGTGCTGGCCGGCACCGAGCCCGGCCACACCACCCGGCGGGCCTGGACCTCCGCCGGGATCACCGCCGTCACCCTCCTCGCGCTGCTCGCCTCGCTGTTCGCCGACGCGCTCTCCTTCGTCCGGCAGCAGGGCGGGCGGGGCGTGCAGATCGAGTCGCTCGGCGGCACGCTGCTCTCCTTCGCCTCGCACGCCGGCTGGCCGGGGCGGGTGCGGTACCAGTACGGGGCGATGGAGCTGGTCGGCCCGGGCGTCGGGGTGGTGGCCGCGGCCTCGCTGACGCTGACGGCGGCGTCCTTCGCGCTGATCGTCCTGTGGCGTCTGCGGGTGGTCGGCGCCACCCGCGCGGCCACCCGCGCGGCCGCCCGCGCCGCCGCCCCGCAGGGCCGCTGGGACCCGGCCCTGACCCACGACGCCCCACTGGCGGCCGTCCTGCTGCTCACGGTGACCAGCCGGGTGATCAGCCCGCAGTACATGATCTGGCTGCTGGGCCTGTCCGCGGTGTGCCTGACCCTGCGGCGCTCGGCCCAGCGGCCGGTGGCGCTGCTCGTCGTGGCGGCGACGGCGGTCAGCGCGCTCGCCTATCCCGTCCTCTACGACGAGGTCGTCGCCCGCACCTGGACCGGCTGCCTGGTGATGGCGGTCCGCAACGGCCTGCTGGTGGCCGCCGCCGTCCTGTCCTGCGTACGGCTGGCGCGCCTCACCCCGGGGCGCGGCGACGGACCGCACGAGGGGCCCGGCCCGGCCTCCCGCGGCGCCGGCCACGCGCCGACGGCGACGCCCCAGGGCCCGCCGCCCGGCTGAGCGAAGCCCGCGCCGAAGGCGCCCCCATACCGCCCCGCCCCACTTCCCGGCGCTGTGCGGACCGGCAAAATAGCACCCCCTGTTTTGTACACATACGGCTCATGACGGCCCCCTCTCACCGGCATATAGCCTTGTGGCGTGATCAGCGCGATAGCCGGCGCGGGCGCACCAGCCCTCGCATCGCGCCCGGAGCACCCGGTGGACACCCGGGACCGGGCGCCGCTCGCTGATATTTCCGAAGGGGCCGGGGAGGCCGCGACATCGACGTCGCGCATGGCTGGATTCCCCACGCGCGTCCCCGCTCCAGGCATAGCGTCGGAAGCGACCGACGCTGTTTGCCTCCACCGGCCGGCGTCAAGACGTACTGCCGGAAACACCTCGGCCCAACCGGCCGACTTCCCATCGACGTCACGCAACGGCGCGCGACAGGAGCCAAGGAACAATGCAGACCAAGCTGGACGAAGCCAAGGCCGAGCTGCTCGAGAGGGCGGCCCGGGTAGCTGAGAACAGCCCGGCCGGAGGACGTCTTCCGGCCGGGGCCACGGACGAGGGCGGAAGGAGCCCCGACCGGGCCGCCGTGCTGTCGTTGCTCCAGCGCTACTACCTGCACACGGCGCCCGAGGACCTCACCGACCGCGATCCGGTCGACGTCCTGGGCGCGGCGTACTCCCACTACCGGCTGGCCGGCAACCGGCCGCAGGGCACGGCCGCGGTGCGCGTGCACACCCCGACCGTCGAGGAGAACGGCTGGACCAGCAGCCACTCCGTGGTCGAGGTCGTCACCGACGACATGCCGTTCCTGGTCGACTCGGTGACCAACGAGCTCTCCCGCCAGGGCCGCGGCATCCACCTGGTGGTCCACCCGCAGGTCGTGGTCCGCCGCGACCTGACGGGCAAGCTCCTGGAGGTCCTCGACACCCCCGTCGGCTCGGACGTCGAGCTGCCGCACGACGCGTACGTCGAGTCGTGGATCCACGTCGAGATGGACCGCGAGACCGACCGCGAGGACCTCAAGCAGATCACCGCGGACCTCCAGCGCGTCCTGTCCGACGTCCGCGAGGCCGTCGAGGACTGGGAGAAGATGCGCGAGGCGGCCCTGCGGATCGCCGACGAGCTGCCCGCCGAGCCCCTCGCCTCCGACCTGCCCACGGAGGAGATCGAGGAGGCCCGCGAGCTGCTGCGCTGGCTGTCCGCCGACGCCTTCACCTTCCTCGGCTACCGCGAGTACCAGCTCGTCGACGACGACACCCTGGTCGCCGTCCCCGGCACCGGCCTGGGCATCCTGCGCTCCGACCCGCAGCAGGGCGCGGGCGGGGACGAGCACGACGGCGACCGCGGCGCGGACCCGGCCGGCCCGTCCTTCGAGCGGCTGCCCGCCGACGCCCGCGACAAGGCCCGCGAGCACCGGCTGCTGGTCCTCACCAAGGCCAACAGCCGCGCCACCGTGCACCGGCCCAGCTACCTGGACTACATCGGCGTCAAGAAGTTCGACAAGAACGGCGAGGTCGTCGGCGAGCGCCGCTTCCTCGGCCTGTTCTCCTCGGCCGCCTACACCGAGTCGGTGCGCCGCGTCCCGGTGATCCGCCGCAAGGTCGCCGAGGTGCTGTCCGGCACCGGCTTCTCCCCCAACAGCCACGGTGGGCGCGACCTGCTCCAGATCCTGGAGACCTACCCGCGCGACGAGCTGTTCCAGACGCCCGCCGACGAACTGCGCTCCATCGTCACCTCCGTCCTCTACCTCCAGGAGCGCCGCCGGCTGCGGCTCTACCTGCGGCAGGACGAGTACGGCCGCTACTACTCGGCGCTGGTCTACCTGCCGCGCGACCGCTACACCACGGCCGTGCGGCTGCGGATCATCGACATCCTCAAGGAGGAACTCGGCGGCTCCAGCGTCGACTTCACCGCCTGGAACACCGAGTCGATCCTCTCCCGGCTGCACTTCGTGGTCCGTGTGCCGCTCGGCACCGAGCTGCCGCACCTGTCGGACGCCGACAAGGAGCGCATCGAGGGCCGGCTCGCCGAGGCCGCCCGCTCCTGGGCCGACGGCTTCGCCGAGGCGCTGCACGCCGAGTTCGGCGAGGAGCGCGCCGCCGAACTGCTGCGCCGCTACGGCAACGCCTTCCCCGAGGGCTACAAGGCCGACCACACGCCCCGCGCCGCAGTCTCCGACATCGCCCGCCTGGAGCACCTGACCACCGCGGGCGTCGAGGAGGAGTTCGCGCTCAGCCTCTACGAGCCGGTGGGCGCCGCGCCCGGCGAGCGCCGCTTCAAGATCTACCGCCACGGCGCCCCGGTCTCCCTGTCCGAGGTGCTGCCGGTCCTCACCCGGCTCGGCGTCGAGGTCACCGACGAGCGCCCCTACGAGCTGCGCTGCCCGGAGGGCCACGACGGCATCACCGGCGCGTGGATCTACGACTTCGGTCTGCGCCTGCCGCGCACCGCGCTCACCGCGGCCGGGGAGTTCCTCGGCGGCGACGACGCCCGCGAGCGGTTCCAGGACGCCTTCGCCGCGACCTGGACCGGCCGCGCCGAGAACGACGGCTTCAACTCCCTGGTGCTGAGCGCCGGTCTGACCTGGCGCGAGGCGATGATGCTGCGCGCCTACGCCAAGTACCTGCGCCAGGCCGGGTCGACGTTCTCGCAGGACTACATGGAGGACACCCTCCGCGACAACGTGCACACCACCCGCCTGCTGGTCTCGCTCTTCGAGGCGCGGCTGTCGCCGGAGCGGCAGAGCGCCGGCCTGGAGATCGTCGAGGGTCTGCTGGAGGAGCTGGACGGCGCCCTGGACCAGGTCGCCTCGCTGGACGAGGACAGGATCCTGCGGTCCTTCCTCACGGTCGTCAAGGCGACCCTGCGGACCAACTTCTTCCAGCTGACCGACGACGGCCGGCCGCACGACTACGTGTCGATGAAGTTCGACCCGCGGGCCATCCCCGACCTGCCGGCGCCGCGCCCCGCCTTCGAGATCTGGGTGTACTCGCCGCGCGTCGAGGGCGTCCACCTGCGGTTCGGCAAGGTCGCCCGCGGTGGTCTGCGCTGGTCGGACCGTCGCGAGGACTTCCGCACCGAGGTCCTCGGCCTGGTCAAGGCGCAGATGGTGAAGAACACCGTCATCGTGCCGGTCGGCGCGAAGGGCGGCTTCGTCGCCAAGCAGCTGCCCGACCCATCGGTGGACCGCGACGCCTGGATGGCCGAGGGCGTCGCCTGCTACCGCACCTTCATCTCCGCGCTGCTCGACATCACCGACAACCTGGTCGGCGGCGAGGTCGTGCCGCCGCAGGGCGTGGTGCGGCACGACAGCGACGACACCTACCTGGTGGTCGCCGCCGACAAGGGCACCGCCACCTTCTCCGACATCGCCAACGAGGTCGCCCAGGCCTACGGGTTCTGGCTGGGCGACGCGTTCGCCTCCGGCGGCTCGGCCGGCTACGACCACAAGGGCATGGGCATCACCGCCCGCGGCGCCTGGGAGTCCGTCAAGCGCCACTTCCGCGAGCTGGGCGTGGACACCCAGTCGCAGGACTTCACCGTGGTCGGCGTCGGCGACATGTCCGGCGACGTGTTCGGCAACGGGATGCTGCTCAGCGAGCACATCCGCCTGGTCGCCGCCTTCGACCACCGGCACATCTTCGTCGACCCCACCCCGGACGCGGCCACCTCCTACGCCGAGCGCCGCCGCCTGTTCGAGCTGCCGCGCTCCTCGTGGGCGGACTACGACACCAAGCTGCTCTCCCCGGGCGGCGGCGTCTTCCCCCGCACCGCGAAGTCGATCCCGCTCAACCAGCACATCCGCGAGGTCCTCGGCATCGACTCCGGCGTCACCAAGATGACCCCGGCCGAGCTGATGAAGGCCGTGCTGAGCGCGCCCGTCGACCTGCTGTGGAACGGCGGCATCGGCACCTACGTGAAGGCCTCCACCGAGTCGAACGCGGACGTCGGCGACAAGGCCAACGACGCCATCCGCGTCGACGGCCGGGACCTGCGGGTCAAGGTCGTCGGCGAGGGCGGCAACCTGGGCCTGACCCAGCTCGGCCGCATCGAGTACGCGCAGTCCGGCCACGGCGGCGAGGGCGGCAAGGTCAACACCGACGCCATCGACAACAGCGCGGGCGTGGACACCTCCGACCACGAGGTGAACATCAAGATCCTGCTCAACGGGCTGGTCACCGCCGACGACATGACGGTCAAGCAGCGCAACAAGCTGCTCGCCGAGATGACCGACGAGGTCGGCCACCTGGTCCTGCGCAACAACTACGCGCAGAACACCGCGCTGGGCAACGCCGCCGCCCAGGCGCACGACATGCTGCCCTCGCAGCAGCGCTTCCTGCGCCACCTGGTGCGCTCCGGCCGCCTGGACCGGGCCATCGAGTTCCTGCCCACCGACCGGCAGATCCGTGAGCGCCTCCAGCACGGGCAGGGCCTCACCGGCCCCGAGACCGCCGTGCTGCTGGCCTACACCAAGATCACCGCGGCCGAGGAGCTGGTGGGCACCGGCCTGCCCGACGACCCGTACCTGCGCCGCCTGCTGCACGCCTACTTCCCGGCGGCGCTGCGCGAGCGGTTCCAGGAGCAGATCGACAACCACCCCCTGCACCGCGAGATCGTCACCACGGTCCTGGTCAACGACACCGTCAACACCGGCGGCACCACCTTCCTGCACCGGCTCCGCGAGGAGACCGGGGCGTCGCTGGAGGAAGTGGTGCGGGCGCACACCGTGGCCCGGGAGATCTTCCACTGCGGCCGCGTCTGGGACGCCGTGGAGGCGCTGGACAACCGGGTCGCGGCGGCCGTCCTCACCCGGATCCGGCTGCACTCGCGCCGCCTGGTCGAGCGTGCCACCCGCTGGCTGCTCAACAACCGGCCGCAGCCGCTGGCCATCGCCGAGACGGTGGAGTTCTTCGCCGAGGGCGTCGAGCAGATCTGGGGCCACCTGCCCAAGCTGCTGCGCGGCGCGGACCAGGCCTGGTACCAGCACATCCACGACGAACTGGCGGGCGCCGGCGTGCCGGAGGAACTGGCCTCGCAGGTCGCCGGGTTCTCCTCCGCCTTCCCGACGCTGGACATCGTCGCGACGGCCGACCGGATCGGCCGGGACCCGCTGGAGGTCGCCGAGGTCTACTTCGACCTCGCCGACCGGCTGCGCATCACCCAGCTGATGGACCGCATCCTCGAACTGCCGCGCGCCGACCGGTGGCAGTCCATGGCCCGCGCCTCCATCCGCGAGGACCTGTACGCCGCGCACGCCGCCCTCACCGCGGAGATCCTCGCGGCCGGCGAGCCCTCCGACACCCCGGAGCAGCGGTTCGAGGCGTGGCAGGGACAGCACGCCGCGATCCTGAACCGGGCCCGCACGACGCTGGACGAGATCCACAGCTCCGACAGCTTCGACCTGGCCAACCTGTCGGTCGCGATGCGCACCATGCGCACCCTGCTGCGGTCGTAACCCCGGCCCTGCGGTCGTAACCCCGGCCGTCGCCGCACCGGAGCCGAGCCGGCCGTTCCGCCCCGCGGGACGGCCGGCTCGGCCGTTTCCCCTACTCCTCGGGTGCCGCCTGCGTGCGCCCCACCACGAGCAGCCACTCCACCGTGTCGGGGGCCGTCACGACGGCGGTCCCGGAGCGCTCCGCCGCCTCGCCGGAGAACTGCTGCCGGTACTGGGCCACCTTTGCGTCCCTGCACTCGCCGGAGACCACCTTCTTGACGCGTGGCAGCCACACATCCACCCTGCCGACGCCCCGGCACGTGATCCCCACGTTCAGCACGTCCCCCGGACGCGCTCGCGGGTACTCCTTGCTTCCGTTCCCGCTGTCGGGCAGTGCCAACTGCGGCACCTCCTCCTGGCGAGGCTCCGCCGCGTCGCTCTCCGAGGGCGCCGTCGCCACCTGCTCCGACGCCGTGCCGGGCGACGGCTCACCGGAACCGGAACACCCCGCCACACACAGCACAGCCACCATCGCCGCACCCCACCGACCACGCATCACGCTTCTCCCCTCAGCTGTCGAACGGCCCGACCCTAGATCCACAAGTCCGCGCGAACACCGGCACCAGCCGGAAGGTTGAGGGAGAACTGAGGTCCCGGGAGGCGATGCGGCGCTCCCTCGACGAGATCAGGGAGACGTAGCCGGCACGGTACGGGTGACGGTGAGCGTCCACTCCACCTCCGGGGGAGCCGTCACGACGGCGGTGCCGGCGCGCTCCGCCCCCTCGACCCCGATCCGGTGCTCGTACCCGGTGACCTTCCCGTCGTGGCACCGGCTCGGGACGGTCGTACCGACGCGGGGCACCCGCACCTCGACCGTCCCGTCGCCCCGGCACGAGAGGGTGAGCGTGAGGGCGTCCCCGGCCCGCCCGGACGGGTACGCCAGGCTCGCGTCCCCCCGGTGCTCCAACGCCTCCGCCGGCTCCTGCTCCGGCACCGGCTCCTGTCCGGCCGGCAGCTCCTGCCCGGCAGACGGCTCCCGCCCGGCCGCGGGCCCGGAGGGGGCCGGTCCACCGTCCGCGGCCGCGGGCAGCTCCCTCCCGTCGCCCCACGACGTCTCCGCGGTGCACCCCGCCGCACCCGCCACGGCCGCCACCACCGCCGCCACCACCACCGCGGCACCCCGTCGACCTCGCATCGCATTCCCCCCGTTCGTCGAAGAGCCCGAGCGTAGGTCCGTCGCACGGCGCGGGCGCCTCCCCGCCGCGATCCCTGAGCAAGATCTGAGATCACCGGCCGACGCCGGGCAGCGCAAAGGGGCGGTCCGGGGACACACGCCCCGAACCGCCCCTCCGCAGCACGCCGCGTACGCGCGCCCTGTCTGCCGCTACTTGCCGGTGAACTTCTCGTACTCCCGCATGACGTCCTCGGTCGGGCCGTCCATCCGCAGCTCGCCCCGCTCCAGCCACAGCACCCGGTCACAGGTGTCCCGGATCGACTTGTTGTTGTGGCTGACCAGGAACACCGTGCCCGCGTGCTTGCGCAGCTCGCGGATCCGCGCCTCGGAGCGCTTCTGGAACTTCTTGTCGCCGGTCGCCAGCGCCTCGTCGATCAGCAGCACGTCGTGGTCCTTGGCCGCCGCGATGGAGAACCGCAGCCGCGCCGACATGCCGGAGGAGTACGTCCGCATCGGCAGCGTGATGAAGTCGCCCTTCTCGTTGATCCCCGAGAAGTCGACGATCGACCGGTACCGCTCACGTATCTGCTCGCGCGACATCCCCATGGCGAGCCCGCCGAGGTGGACGTTGCGCTCGCCGGTGAGGTCCTTCATCAGCGCCGCGTTGACGCCCAGCAGCGAAGGCTGGCCGTCGGTGAAGATCTGCCCGTTCTCCAC
The DNA here is from genome assembly GCF_040295685.1 of Streptomyces sp. NPDC002734. Taxonomy (NCBI): domain Bacteria; kingdom Bacillati; phylum Actinomycetota; class Actinomycetes; order Kitasatosporales; family Streptomycetaceae; genus Streptomyces; species Streptomyces sp. NPDC002734. The sequence continues at coordinate 24,812 of NZ_JBEOVU010000036.1, read as the reverse complement.
CGGCAGGAGCCCGGCCACCGCCTTCAGCAGGGTGGACTTGCCCGAACCGTTGGTGCCGATCAGCCCGATCGCCTCACCGCGGTGCGCCACGAACGTCACGTTCCTGACCGCGTGCACCCGCCGCACCCCGGCGGCCCGCTCGACCTTCTCCTTGCGCCGCACGATCCGGCTGAGCGCCGCCGTGGCCGCGCCCCGTCCGCCGCCCGCGCCGTTGACCTTGTAGACGATGTCCACATGGTCGACGACCACCGTGGGGATCCGCTCCCCGGTTGCGTCCTTGAGGTCCATCCGCTGCTCAGCCACGGCCGTAGGTCTCCTCAGCCTTCCAGAAGAAAACGAATCCCCCGAGGCCGGCGAGCAGCGCCCACCCGCCGGCGATCAGCCACACGTGGTCCGGCAGCTGGCTCGCGGTGAAGCTGTCGATCAGCGCGAACCGCATCAGGTCGATGTAGACCGCCGCCGGGTTCCACTGAAGGATGTTGAACACCCAGCCCGGCAGGTCGGTGCGCTGCGCCACCTGCGTCAGGCTGAACATCACGCCGGAGGCGTACATCCAGGTGCGCAGCACGAACGGCATCAGCTGCGCCAGGTCGGGGGTGTGGGCGCCGAGGCGGGCCAGCACCATCGCCAGACCGGCGTTGAAGACGAACTGCAGGATCAGCGCCGGCACCACCAGCAGCCAGGACCAGGCCACCGGCACGCCGAAGATCAGCAGGATCACGGCCAGCGCCGCCATCGAGAACAGCAGCTGCTGGAGCTGCTGGAGGCAGTACGAGATCGGCAGCGAGGCCCGCGGGAAGTGCAGCGCGCGGACCAGGCCGATGTTGCTCGCGATCGCGCGGGTGCCGGTCATCAGCGAGGACTGGGTGAACGTCCACACGAACACGCCGGTGACCAGGAAGGGCACGAAGTCCGGAATGCCGCGGGAGGTGCCCATCAGGACGCCGAAGATGAAGAAGTACACCGCGGCGTTCAGCACCGGCGTCAGCACCTGCCAGAGCTGTCCCAGCTTGGCCTGGCTGTACTGGGCGGTGAGCTTGGCGGTGGAGAAGGCGGTGATGAAGTGCCGCCGCGCCCAGAGCTGCCGTACGTAGCCGGTCAGGGTCGGGCGGGCCCCGCTGACCGTGAGACCGTGCCGGGCGGCCAGCGCCGGAAGGTCCCCGTGGTCGGGAACCGCCGGACCGGCGGCGTGCGGTGCGTCGAGAACCTGGCTCACATCCGCGGCCTTTCGTCGAGCGGGAGTGTTGGCGACGTTACGACGGAACGGGACCGTATCGTCGTCCGCGCGGCCTGAGCCTAGGCCGGGAACACGTCGCAACGCAACCGTCCCGTCGTCACGACGTCTTCGCCCTATGCTGGATCGCATGACTGACGCCGAAGCCGTCGAAGCCGCTGGGGCCGCCGGGGCCGGGACCGCCGAGGCCGCCGGGACCGCGGGCGCCGCGGGCGCCGCGGGCTCCGCGGGCGCTGCGGCCTCCGCGGGGGGCGACTCCGCGCCGCGCCGCAGGACGCCGGCCGGCGCGGCGGTACTGCGCGAGGACGTGACGCAGGCCATCCGCGCGGCGGTGCTCCAGGAGCTCGCGGCGGTCGGGTACGCGCGGACCTCCATCGAGGGGATCGCGCGCCGGGCCGGGGTCGGCAAGACGGCGGTCTACCGGCGCTGGCGGGGCAAGCTGCACCTGGTCCTGGACATCGTCTCCGCGCTGGCCGTCGAGGGGCTGCCCGCGCCGGACACAGGGTCCCTGGAGACGGACCTGCGGCTGCTGTACGAGTTCACCTCCCGCGCGCTGCGGCACCCGGTGGCCTCGCAGATCATCCCGGACCTGCAGGCGGAGGCCGCCCGCAACCCGGAGATCGACGAGGCGTTGCGCAAGGCGGTGCGGTCGGGCCAGGAGAGCGTGGCCCTGCGGATCCTCGCGGCGGCGGTGGAGCGGGGCGAGCTGCGGCGCGGCCTCGACGAGGACATCGCCCTCGACCTCATCACCGGCCCCCTCTACTGGCGCACCGTCATCCTCCGCCAGCCCCGCCTCCCCAAGTCCCACCTCCCCACCCTCACCCGAGCCACCACCGCCGCCCTCAAGTCCCTCTGACACGAGCACGAGGTCCCCCAGGCCCGAGCGACGGAATCCCCCACCACGCCCAACGGGCAGCCGAAGCCTCCGCCTCCGCACCCCACCAGCAGACGGGGCAGCACCTCCCACCACCCTGCCGGCACACGAGGCAGCATCTCCCACCACACCCTGCGGGCAATCGTGCCGCTGGGGCGATGGGGGTCCCCCCGGACGAAGTCTGGGGGAGGGTGGGCGCAGGGCCTCACGTCCCCACGAGGCGGCTCGCTCCCCGGAACCTCAGGTCCCTCCTGGGAAGGGGGCGGGTCGGGGGAACAAGACAGTGCTGCCCACCGGGGCCTACGCCTCGGGCCGCACTGCGGCAAGGGTCCCGTGCGTACGGCACCGTCGGCTTACGCAGGGTGCTGCGAGCCGCTCGCCCCCAAGGCTGGGACCCGCGCCCGCCCGTGCCGCCCCCCTGGGCGGCCCAGCCGCCCGCAGGGGGGTGGCTGAGCCGCCCGGAGAGGCAGAGGACACCAACGGGCCCCCAGGCCCCGCAGAGAGGCACAGGCGGCGCCGCACGCCGCCGAGGGCGAGGTACGGGCACCCACCCCGGGGGAACCGGAAGGCCCCCCGGGGGCAGGCCCCGGCGGAGGGGACCGGCGGCGTCACGGCCCCGCGTCGATCGCCACGCACCGCCACCGCCGGTCCTCCCCCCTCTCCAGCCGGAAGGCCAACGCCCGCACCCTCTCCCCCGCCCCCACCCGCACGAACACCTCGAGCGCCCCCGCCCGCGCCACGTAGTACCCGATGTCCCGCACCACCGGCCGGACCCCTCCCCGCGTCCGCAGCACCCCCCGTTCCGCGAGACGCGCCAGGTCGTCGTACGCGCGGCCCACCGTGTGCCGCAGCATCGAGTGCACCGGCAGCTGCCCGCTCAGCACCCCCACCAGCCGCTCCGCGAACACGTCGGTCGGCCGGTCGGACGGCGGCGCGACCCGCCGCGGCACCCCGCCGGCCCGGGCGCCCGCCCCCTCCCGCGCGGTGACACCGGACCCGCCCCCACCCCCCGGCCGCCGCGCGTCCCTCCGCCCCGGCGGCCGCCGCCGCGCCACCACCGTGCCCCCGGGCCGCTCCCCGGCCCCACCGCTGCGCACCCTCGTCATGACCTTGTTCACGAACACATCCCCGTTCCGCGAGAGACATACCGGCGAGTAACCCCGCTGTGGATCTTGTAGAGCCGCCCTCACCGCCGGGCAAAGACCGACACGAGGCCCACGACCGCCCCCGCGATTCACCTATCAGGCCCAATCGCCCGCCCCCGCCGGGCCCGTGCGGACGGCCGCCCCCGCGCCTCCCGGCCGTGCCGCCGCGCGCTCTCCCCACGCCCCCGCCGCCACCCCGAAAGGGGACCGTCCCCGCACGCCGCACGTATCCTGAGCTGACCACTCGTCCCCGACCGAAAGCGGCGGCCCGCATGCGCGTCTACGTACCCCTGACCCTCCCCGGGCTCGCCGAGGCGTACCGGACGGGCGAGCTGGGCGGGGAGCGCGTCACCGCCTACGCGGCCACCCCCGCGCTGAGCGACTGGTACGAGTCGCAGGACTCCGAGGAACTGGAGTACGCCGCCCTCGGCCTCGCCGCGCACGCCTCGCTGCGCCTGCTGGCCGCCGACCCGGCCGCGCCCCGCCGCCGCGTCGTCGTCGCCGTGGACGTGGCCGACCGCGCCGTGGACCTGGCCCCCGAGGAGATGGGCGAGGCCCTCGTCCCCGGCCCCCTGCGGCTCGCCAAGGCCGCCTCCGTGCACGTCGACGCGCAGGGCGCCGAGCAGGACGTCACCGCCGCCGCGGCCGCGCTGGACGCCGCCGACAAGGACGACGTCGACGCGCAGAACACCGTGGACCTCGCCGACGAGCACGACCTGCTGTGGTTCGCCACGCAGGAGATCCCCGCCCTGGTCGACGGCCCGGACGCGGAAGGCGGACGCGCGTGAACGCCATACCCGCCCCCCGTTCCGCGGCGGACCCCGGCGCCAACTCCACCGGCCCCCGCCCGCACATCGTCTGGGACTGGAACGGCACCCTCTTCCACGACCTGGACGCCACGATCGCGGCCACCAACGCCGCCTTCACCGAGGTCGGTCTGGCGCCCATCACGCTGGAGCAGTACCGCACGCTGTACCGCGTCCCGGTGCCCCGCTTCTACGAGCGGCTGATGGGCCGCATGCCCACCCAGCGCGAGTGGGAGGTGATGGACGGGCTGTTCCACCACCACTACAAGGCCCACGTCACCGCCTGCGACCTCACCGAGGGCGCCCGCGAGCTGCTGCACGGCTGGCACGCGGCCGGCCGCAGCCAGTCGATCCTCAGCATGCACGGCCACGACGAACTCGTGCCGCTGGTCCGCGAGTTCGGCATCGAGCCGCACTTCCTGCGGGTCGACGGCCGCGACGGCCCCTCCGGCGGCACCAAGGCCGAGCACATGGTCCGCCACCTCGCCGCCCTCGACTCCCACGGCGTGCGCCCCGACACCACCGTCGTCATCGGCGACGCCCTCGACGACGCGCTGGCCGCCCGCAGCGCGGGGGCGGGCGCGGTGCTGTACACCGGCGGCTCGCACAGCCGGGCCAGCCTGGAGGAGGCCGGCGTGCCGGTCGTGGACTCCCTCACCGAGGCGGTCTCCCTGGCGGAACACCTGGCCGACCGCCTCGCGCGGCCCTGACCGGCCGGCCGCGACACCGCAAACGCCACGAGGGGCCGGGTGCTGTACGCACCCGGCCCCTCGTCGTCACCACCCGGCGGTCACCCGCCGTGCGGCGTCACTTCTTGCGGCGACGCCCCGCCGCCTTCTGCTGCTTGCGGCGCTCGGCACGCGTCAGGCCGTCCGCCTCGGAACGCACCGGCTCGCCGTCGCTGGTGAAGTCGCCCTCGACGACCCCGCCCTCGCCGTCGACCGTCGGCGCCGAGAAGTGCAGCCGGTCCGGCCGCTGCGGCGCCTCGAGGCCCTTGGCGCGGATCTCCGGGCGGGCGCCCGCCGGCACGGCGTCCTGCTTGGACAGCGACGGCGCCTCGTCGGAGACCGGAACCTCCTCGACCTGCTGCTCGACCTGGACCTCCAGGTTGAACAGGTAGCCGACGGACTCCTCCTTGATGCCCTCCATCATGGCGGTGAACATGTCGAAGCCCTCGCGCTGGTACTCGACCAGCGGGTCCTTCTGGGCCATCGCCCGCAGGCCGATGCCCTCCTGCAGGTAGTCCATCTCGTACAGGTGCTCACGCCACTTGCGGTCCAGTACCGACAGCACGACCCGGCGCTCGAGCTCACGCATGATCTCCGAGCCGAGCTGCGCCTCACGGGCCTCGTACTGCTCGTGGATGTCGTCCTTGATGGACTCGGAGATGAAGTCGGCGGTCAGACCGGCACGCTCGCCGGCCGCCTCCTCCAGCTCCTCGACGGTGACCTTCACCGGGTACAGCTGACGGAACGCGCCCCACAGGCGGTCCAGGTCCCAGTCCTCGGGGAAGCCCTCGGCCGTCTCCGCGGAGACGTACGCGTCGATGGTGTCGTTCATGAAGTGCTGGATCTGCTCCTGCAGGTCCTCGCCCTCCAGCACCCGGCGACGCTCGCTGTAGATGACCTCACGCTGACGGTTGAGCACCTCGTCGTACTTCAGGACGTTCTTACGCGCCTCGAAGTTCTGCTGCTCGACCTGCGACTGCGCGGAGGCGATGGCGCGGGTGACCATCTTGTTCTCGATCGGCACGTCGTCCGGCACGTTCGCCATGGACATCACGCGCTCGACCATCTGCGCCTTGAACAGACGCATCAGGTCGTCACCGAGCGACAGGTAGAAACGGGACTCGCCCGGGTCTCCCTGACGGCCGGAGCGACCGCGGAGCTGGTTGTCGATACGGCGCGACTCGTGCCGCTCGGTACCGAGGACGTAGAGACCGCCGAGGCGCTCCACCTCGTCCTTCTCCGCCTTGACCGCGGCCTCGGCACGCTCCATGGCGGCCGGGAGGGCGGCGGCCCACTCCTCGATGTGCTCCTCCGGGTCGAGGCCCATCTGCCGCAGCTCGGCCTCGGCGAGGTCCTCGGGGTTGCCGCCGAGCTTGATGTCGGTACCACGGCCGGCCATGTTGGTGGCGACCGTGACGGCGCCCTTGCGGCCGGCCTGCGCGACGATCGTCGCCTCACGCTCGTGGTGCTTGGCGTTGAGGACCTCGTGCTGCACACCGCGCTTGGACAGCTGCTGCGACAGGTACTCGGACTTCTCGACCGAGGTGGTACCCACCAGGATCGGCTGCCCCTTGGCGTGCTTCTCCGCGATGTCGTCGACCACCGCGTCGAACTTGGCGACCTCGGTGCGGTAGATGAGGTCCGACTGGTCCTTGCGGACCATCGGCCGGTTGGTCGGGATCGGCACCACGCCGAGCTTGTAGATCTGGTGGAACTCGGCGGCCTCGGTCATCGCCGTACCGGTCATGCCGGAGAGCTTGCCGTAGAGGCGGAAGAAGTTCTGGAGGGTGATCGTGGCGAGGGTCTGGTTCTCGTCCTTGATCGGCACCCCTTCCTTCGCCTCGATCGCCTGGTGCATGCCCTCGTTGTAGCGGCGGCCGGCGAGGATACGGCCGGTGTGCTCGTCGACGATCATGACTTCGCCGTCGATGACGACGTAGTCCTTGTCCTTCTTGAAGAGTTCCTTGGCCTTGATGGCGTTGTTCAGGTAGCCGACCAGCGGGGTGTTCACCGACTCGTAGAGGTTGTCGATGCCCAGCCAGTCCTCGACCTTGGCGACGCCGGACTCGTGGATGGCGACCGTGCGCTTCTTCTCGTCGACGTCGTAGTCGCCGGTCTCCGACAGGCCCTTGAGCGGATTGCCGGGCTCACCCTTCTTCAGGCGGGTGACCAGCTTGGCGAAGTCGGCGTACCACTTGGTGGCCTGGTCCGCCGGACCCGAGATGATCAGCGGGGTACGCGCCTCGTCCACGAGGATCGAGTCGACCTCGTCGACGATCGCGAAGTTGTGGCCGCGCTGGACCAGCTCGTCCTTCGACCACGCCATGTTGTCGCGCAGGTAGTCGAAGCCGAACTCGTTGTTCGTGCCGTAGGTGATGTCGCAGGCGTACTGCGCGCGGCGCTGGGCCGGCGTCATGTTCGCCAGGATGCAGCCCACCTCGAGGCCCAGGAACTTGTGGACCCGGCCCATCATCTCGGAGTCGCGCTCGGCGAGGTAGTCGTTCACCGTGATCAGGTGGACGCCCTTGCCGGAGATCGCGTTGAGGTAGGCGGGCAGGGTACCGACGAGGGTCTTGCCCTCACCGGTCTTCATCTCGGCGACGTAGCCGAGGTGGAGGGCGGCGCCGCCCATCAGCTGCACGTCGTAGTGCCGCTGGCCGAGGACGCGCTTGGCGGCCTCGCGCACGGTGGCGAACGCCTCGGGGAGCAGGTCGTCCAGACTCTCGCCGTCCTGGTACCGCTCGCGGTACTCGTCGGTGAGGGCCCGCAGCTCGGCGTCGGAGAGGTTGACGAAGTCCTCTTCGATGGAGTTGACCTGGTCCGCAATGCGGTGCAGTTTGCGCAGGATCTTGCCTTCGCCTGCACGCATGATCTTCGAGAGGACGGACACGGGGGCTGGTCTCCTTGCCGGTCGGGCCTGGGACGGTCGCTTGCTGGTACTGCTGAGCAACGGCCATCGTATGCGAGGACCCCGCCACGCCGGGAGGTCTGGCTTCGCCCCGGTGGAACGGAGGGCCCCGCGACGCACGGCCGCCACGAGCTGCTTCCAACAGGACACAACGTGCGGGAGCGGCCGATAGTGCCGCGCGGGACGACCGAATTGCCGGAAAACGGCGTCCCCCGGGCCCCGATATCACTGTGGGCGAAAATGCTGTGGTCCCCGCCGTCCCGCGGACCGCACAATCGGTCGATGGAACCGGTCACCCTCCACACAGCACGCCTGCTCCTGCGTCCCGTCGGCCCGGGCGACGCCGGCGCCGTCCTCGCGGCCTGCCAGGACCCCGAGATCCAGCGCTGGACCGGCGTCCCCTCCCCCTACCTGCCCGAGCACGCCCGCACCTTCGCCGGGAAGATCGCCCCCGCCGCCTGGGTCTCGGGCGCCGAGTACGTCTTCGGCGCCTTCCTCGCCGACCCGGGCAGGCGCGGCGGCGCGGGCGACCTCGTCGCCTGCCTCGGTCTGAAGTCGCGCGGCCAGGACACCTTCGAGCTCGGTTTCTGGGCCGTGAAGGAGCACCGCGGCCGCGGTCACGTCACCGAGGCCGCCCTCGCCCTGTGCCGCTGGGCCTTCGACGCCCTCGGCGCGGCCCGCGTCGAATGGCGCGCGGGCCTCGGCAACGACGCCTCCCGCGCCGTCGCCGACCGGTGCGGCTTCGTCCACGAGGGCGTGCTGCGCCAGGCGATCGTCAGCGGCGGCGTCCGCCACGACGCCTGGATCGCCTCCCTGCTGCCCGCGGACCTCGACGAGCGGACCCCGGCTGTCGGCGCCGCCCTCTAAGGTGCCGTCATGGCCTCCCTGTCCGCGAGTTCTCGTCCTCGTCCCGTCGCCGAGCTCTCCGCCGACGAAGCCCGGCGTATCGCCCTGCGCGCCCAGGGCCTGCTGGGCGCCCCCGACCGCCGGGGCGGCGCGCGCGGCATACTCCGGCACCTCGGCGCGGTGCAGCTCGACACCATCTCCGTGCTGGCCCGCTCGCACGAACTCGTGCCCTACGCACGCCTGGGCGCCGTGGGCCGCGGGACCGTGGAGTCGGCGTACTGGGGCCGGGACGGCGACGGCCGGCCCCACTCCTTCGAGTACTGGTCGCACGCCGCCTGCGTGCTCCCCGTCGAGGAGTGGCCGCACTTCGCGTTCCGCCGCCGCGCCTACCGGGCCCGCCCCATGTGGAACCACGAGCTTCCCGAGGGCGCCTACGCCCAGGTGATCAAGCAGCTGGAGTCGGAGGGCCCGCTGACCGCCACCGAACTCGGCGGCGCCAAGCGCACCGGCGAGTGGTGGGACTGGTCCGCCTCCAAGGTCGCCGTGGAACGCGCCCTGATGTACGGCGAGGTGGTCTGCGTCGAGCGCCGCGGCTGGAAGCGCGTCTACGACCTCGCCGAACGCGCCGTTCCCGACGCCCTGCTGCACGACGAGCTGGACGACACCGAGTGCGTGCGCCGCCTGGTCGCCCAGGCGGGCCGGGCGCTGGGCGTCGGCACCCGCTCGGACATCGCGGACTACCACCGGCTGCGCGCCGACCAGTTCGACGCGGTGGTCGGCGACTCGGGCCTGGTCCCGGTCACCGTCGAGGGCTGGGGCCGCCCGGCCTGGGCGGACCCGCAGGCCCTGGAGACGGCGCCCCGCGGCCGCCACCGCACCACGCTGCTCTCGCCGTTCGACTCCCTGATCTGGGAACGCGCCCGCACCGAGCGGATCTTCGGCTTCACCCACCGGCTGGAGGCCTACACGCCCAAGGCCCGCCGGGTGCACGGCTACTTCGCCATGCCGGTGCTGGCGGGCGGGCGACTGGTCGGCCGGGTCGACCCCGCCCGCTCCGGCCGCACCCTGGTGGCCCGGCAGGTCTCCCTGGACGGCCCCCGCGCGGTGCGGGACGTCGCCCGCGCCCTGCTCGAGGCGGCGAGCTGGGTGGACTGCGCCGACGTGCGGGTGGAGCGGGTGGACGCGCCGGAGCTGCGCGAGCCCTTGGCCGCCGAACTCGCGGCGCTCACGGCCTGATCCGCGGCCCGCACCGGCGGACACCCCGGCGCCCGTCAGCGGATCTCAAGGATCTTCTCCCGCATCGCGTAGACCACGGCCTCCATCCGGGAGTGCAGCTGGAGCTTCTCCAGGATGTTGCGCACGTGGTTCTTCACGGTGTTCTCGGAGATGAACAGCTCCTTGGCGATGTCCCGGTTGTTCATCCCGGTGGCCACCAGCTTGAGCACCTCCAGCTCCCGGTCGGTGAGCCGGGGCGCCGGCACCAGCCGCCGCTCGTCGGTGCGCTGGATCATCGACTTGAACTCGGTGAGCAGCTTGGACGCCATCGACGGGCTGATCTGCGACTGCCCGTCGGCGACCGCGCGGATGGCGGTCGCCACCTCGTCGGTGGAGATCTCCTTGAGCAGATAGCCCGTGGCGCCGGCCTTGATCGCGTCGTAGAGGTCGGCCTCCTCGTCGCTTATCGTCAGCATGATGATCTTGGCGCTCGGGGCGACCTCCTTGATGGAGGTGCAGGCCTCGATCCCGCCGCGGCGGGGCATCCGGACGTCCATCAGGATGATGTCGGGCAGCAGGTCGGCCGCCTTGTCGACGGCCTCCGCGCCGTCACCGGCCTCCCCGACGACCTGGATGTCCTCCTCGGCCGCCAGCACGATCTCCAGGCCACGCCGGAAGAGCGCGTGGTCGTCCACCACCAGGACCCGGATGGGCTCCTCGCGCCCTCCGTCCGCGGCCGGTTCGGTGCCGGGCGTACTGTCGCCGGCGCCCCCGTCCCGCATCGGTCCGAAGGTGTCCGCCATCGTTCCTCCCCCATGGAGCTGAGGCCTGTCCAAGCCGCCGCCCGGTCAACATGCGGCGGTGAACAGCCCGTTGGGCCGTGCCGCCATGATTCCATGCCCGGACCGGCGGCGGGTCGATCACACCACCGCGCACGTGGCACAGGGGCGCACACAGGTGCCCCTGAGGGGCGCGTCACGCGCGCCCGCCAGGGGCACCTGGGGCATCACCGGGCGGCTTCAGCCGCCGAGCGTCCCACCCGCGTCCGGGGAGGGCTCGCCGGTGGCCACCATCGGATCGGTGCGAAGGTGGATCACGCCGTAGTCGTAGGCGTGCCGCCGGTAGACGACACTGGGCTCCTTGGTCTCGGCGTCGACGAAGAGGTAGAAGTCGTGGCCGACCAGCTCCATCTCGTAGAGCGCCTGGTCGAGGCTCATCGGAGCGGCCACGTGGTTCTTCTCGCGCACCACCAGCGGCCCGTCGCCCTGGACCTCGAGGGAGCCGATGCGCTTGGTGGGCACGGGCTCGGGCTCCTCGACGGAGGGCACCACCGCGCCCGTGGCGTCGAGCGTCGCGGCGTCGGGCACATGGGCGGCCACCTCGGCCGCGGAGACGCGGCCGGCGCCGCGTCGGGTGTAGCGCTTGTCGTGCTGCTTGCGCAGCCGGGCGCCCAGCTTCTCCGCCGCCAGGTCGAGCGCCGCGTACGGGTCGGCGGCGGAGGCCTCCGCCCGGATCACCGGACCGCGGGAGCGGAGCGTGATCTCGACCCGGTCGCTGCGGTCGGCCTGCCGCGGGTTGGGCTCCTTGGACACCTCGACGTCGAGGCTCATCACCTTGCCGTCGAGCTTCTGGATCTTCTCCAGGTTCAGCTTCTCGGCCACGTGCTTACGGAACCGCTCGGGCACCTCGGTCTTGCGGCCCTTGACGACGATGTCCACGCAGAACTCCGTTCCCGGATCGCCCGCCTCACCGGCGGATCATCTCCCATTAGCACCAGGTTCCGGATGTCCTCCGGAACCTCGGACTCGGTGACTCCACCTCCTCCTCCCCCACGGGCGCGTCATCCGTCCCGGGGAGGCCGGGACGGGGCGGTGTCCCCGCGGCTCGGCATTGCGACAGGAGGGGCATGGCCTGCGCCTTTTCCCTCACTACCGAACATATCTCGCCCGGCCGGATGTCGTCACCCGTTACCGCCACATACCTCCGTTCAAGCAAATTAACCCTGCCGTATCCGCTGGTCACCGCCCGTTCAGTTGACCGATTCAACCAAGGCGAGGCATTCGGAGAATTTCCATCGATCGCGGTTTCAGTGGAAGAAAAGTGGTGATGCCGCAACGACCGCCGCAGCAAAGGGAACGCACGTTCCCTTCCTTTCCGCGGCGCCCCGCAGAACACGCGCCGCCTCGGCGACGGAGGCCCCGGTGGTCGTCACGTCGTCCACCACCAGCAGCCGCCCTGCCGCCCCGAGCAGCGCCTCGCCGCCGGGCCGGATCTCCAGGGCGCCCGCAAGGTTGGCCAGCCGCCCGGCCACGTCCAGGCCCGCCTGGTCGGCCACCGCCCGCCGCTGACGGAGCACCGCCGCGGTCCGGGCCGGCGTACCCGACCTCCGCAGCACCCCGGCCGCCGCGACCGCGATCCGCCGCGCCGGGTCGTGCCCGCGCACCCGCACCGCCCGCCGCGCCGACGGCACGGGCACCAGCACCACCGGCCCGTCCCGCGAAGCCGCCCCGCCGCGCAGGGCGGCGCGGACCGCCGCGGCCAGCGCCTCGCCCAGCGGACCCGCGAGCGGCAGCGCTCCGCGCTCCTTGTGGGCCAGCAGGACGGACCGCACCGCGTCGGCGTACGGCACGGCCGCCCACACCGGCGGCAGCCCGCCGGGCGCGTCCCTGGGGCGCACCGGCCGGGGCGAGCCCCGTGCCAGCGCCCACCGGCATCTCCCGCACAGCGTCGACCGCGGCGCTCCACAGCCCGCGCACTCACCCGGCAGCACCAGCTCGGCCAGCGCCCGCCACCAGTCCCCGGGACCCGACAGGCTCGCCGGACCCCGCCCGTTCCTCACGTCGTCCATGCCGTCCACGCCGCCCAGGCCGTCCAGGCCGTCCATGTCGTCCATGGGGCCACTGTGCGCCGGAGAACCGATCGGCGTGCACGCCTGTGGAAAACTCCGCGAGGGGTGCGGACGACCGTCACCCGCACCCCTCGCCCCTGTGAAAAACTCCCGGGTCAGTCGCTCAGCCGGGATATACCGGGCTCATGGCCTTCGTGACGATCTGCTTCCACTGCGCCCCCGACGGCAGCCGGACCAGCCCGTCGGTCCCGGAGAACGCCGTCAGCGGCGACTCCTCGTCCTCCGACGCGGCGATCTCCCGCACGCCCGACAGCGCGGCCGGCGCCATTCCGGTGACGGCCGACCCGTCGACGCGGACGTACCGCATCTGCTGGACGCCTCCCTGTTCCCGCCCGGCGACGACCAGCCGGTCGGGGCCCGCCCAGGACATCGCGGCGACGTCCTCGAAGCGCGGCGCGACCGCGCGCGGGTCCACCACCGACACGAGCAGCCGGTTCTTGGTGCCGTCCTTGCCGTTCCGCCGGTCGATACGGCCGATCCACAGCGACCGCTTGTCCTCCTTGGCGACCACCAGCGCGATCCGCACACCGTCGGCGGCCACCCGTACGGCCTCCACCCGGCCCTCGAGCTCCGGGATCGCCACCTCCACGGGCTTGCCGGTGCCGCCGGGCAGCATCAGCAGCCGCGACTTCCCGGGGTCCCGGTCGGCGATCCACAGGTCCCCGCGCGCGTCCCAGCTGGGAGCGGTCAGCCGGTCGCGCTCGGAGCTGCCCGCGCTCTTCAGCACCGGCTCCCCGAGGTCCTCGCCGTCCACCCCGAGGGGGCCGACGTACAGCCTGCTCCCGTCCAGGTGCACGCCCGCGACGGTGCGCTCGTCACGGGAGACCGCGACGGACCGCAGCGGGGTCGTACCGGCGCCGAACACGCCGGGCACCGGCTCGACCCCGGCGGCCTCGGCCCGCGCGGCGTCCTCGGCCGCGGTGCCGCCGGGCGAGCCGGACGGGTCCACGTCCTCCCCATCGGCCCCATCGGCGTCCCGGCCCGCGTCGCGGTCCCCCGCCTCCTCGGACCGCCCGGAGTCCTCGACCGGGGTGTCGTCCGGCTCCGGCACCTCCCGGTACTCGGCGTCGATCCGCACCAGGCGGTGCTGGCCGTCCACGAAGTACAGGTACGCCGGCGGCTCTTCGACCCCCCACGGCCCGTAGGCCCCGGCCCTCTCCTCGTCGATCCCGCACAGACGACGCTCGCCGGACTTCAGCTCGACCGACTTCACCGCGGTCGGGGAGTAGCCCTGCAGGGTGAGCAGCGTCTGGGCCGCCATCATCTCGCAGGCGTTGTGGCCCGCGGCCGCGGCGTCGGCGTTCAGCGGGACGGTCAGCTTCCCCTCGTCGTCGGGGGTCAGCGAGGTGACGCCTTCGCCGAGCGCGGTCCCGGAGGGGAAGCGGGTGCGCACCGCGGGCGAGAGCCAGTCGGTGGGTCCGGCCAGCAGCGCCCGCACGATGCCGGTCAGCGGGTCCACCTTGCGCACCTGCACCGGATCGGCGACGACGTGCTGGCGTCCGCCGCCGTCGGAGGTGGACGCGGGGAAGTAGTACCGGCTGACGGAGGTGTAGTTGCGGTGGAAGTCGGACTGGCCCATCACGATGCCCTGGGGCAGCCGGTCGATGCGCCACTGTCCGGACTTGGCGTCCCGTCTGAGGGTGACGACCTCCTGGTAGTCGCCGTCGGCCGGGGCGTAGGCCTGCTGGGCGTCCACCGCGGCCACCCGGGTGCCGGAGAGCGTGTAGTTCAGTTCGTCGGCGTTCTTCTCCCACCGGTCGGAACGGCTGGGCTCCGGCAGGGGGCCGCTGGCGAGGACGGTCGTCGACAGCTCCGGCCGCCAGGTGCGGGCGGAGCGGGGGGTCAGGTACTTGCGCGCCGTCTCGTACCCGAGGTCGTCGCTGGTGAGCGCCTCGAGGAAACCGCGAACGATCTGGAACGGCCGGGCGTCCTCGCGCGGCGGCACGGCGAAGACCCGCACCTGCGCGTCCTGCCGCTGGCTCAACTGCACGTCCCGCAGGTCGCCGCTGTCGGGCATGGAGGCGCATCCGGCGAGCAGCGCGACGCCGCACGCCGCGGCGACCGCCGCGCGCCCCGGTCCCCGGCGGCGGGCCGCACGAACCCCTCCGCCGGCCCTGCCGGCCCGCTCGGCCGTGACAGAGGTGTCAGCCCCCACGAGTCGCCTCTTCCTGCTCCGCCGGTGCTCCCGGCCGTGATCCCCGCCGGTCCGGACCCGCGGCGTCCGCGCCGCCGTCCGCCCCGCCGTCCACCGCAGCGGACGGCCTCTCCTCCGCCGCAGCGGACGTCCTGCCGTCCACCGGGCGGTCCGTACCGTCCTCCGCCGCGGCGGAGGACAGGACCGACGCCGCCCGCCCCGCCGTCGGCTGCACCGGAACCGACGGGCAGGACACCACCCGCGCGCTGTCGCCCGGCAGCGCCGCCGGGTCGGCCGCGGGACCGGGCCGCCGGGCCACCTGCGTCCCCCGCGGCGGCAGCCGGTCACCGGCGGGCTGCACGGGCACCGTGGCCCGGCCCCCGCCCTGCGCCGACGACGAGGTCACGCCGTCCACGGTCACCGGCTGCTGCGCCCGCGCCGCCTCACGGGCACGGCGGGACTGCCGCGAGTCGCGCGGCTCCAGCGGTATCGGGGAACCCCGCAGCGGCTCGTCCGCGGTGCGCGGCAGCGTCAGCCGGAACTGCGAACCGCCGCCCGGCTCGCCCCACGCCTGCAGCCACCCACCGTGCAGCCGCGCGTCCTCCAGGGCTATCGACAGCCCCAGACCGGTGCCGCCGGTGGTACGCGCACGCGCCGGGTCGGCCCGCCAGAAGCGGCTGAACACCCGGGTCGCCTCGCCCGGCTTGAGACCCACGCCGTAGTCGCGGACCGCGACGGCGACGGCGCCGCCCGCCGACGCGAGCCGCACCACCACGTCCTTGCCCTCACCGTGCTCGACGGCGTTGACGACCAGGTTGCGCAGCACGCGCTCCACGCGCCGCGCGTCGACCTCGGCGACGACCGGCTGCCGGTCGCCCACCACACGTATCCGGGTGCCCTTGCGCTCGGCGAGCGGCTCGGCGCCGCCCACCACCCGCCGCACCACGTCCCGCAGGTCGGTCGGCTCGGCCTCCAGGGCCGCCGCGCCCGCGTCGAACCGGCTGATCTCCAGCAGGTCAGCGAGCAGCGACTCGAACCGGTCCACCTGGTCCGCCAGGAGCTCCGCGGAACGCGCGGTCACCGGGTCGAAGTCCTCCCGCGCCTCGTGGATGACGTCGGCCGCCATCCGCACGGTGGTCAAGGGGGTGCGCAGCTCGTGCGAGACGTCGGAGACGAACCGGCGCTGCATCCGCGACAGCTCCTCGAGCTGCTGGATCTTCAGCTGGAGGTTCTGCGCCATCTTGTTGAAGGCCTCGCCGAGCCGCGCGATGTCGTCCTCGCCGGTGACCTTCATCCGTTCCTGGAGCCGGCCCGCCGACAGCCGTTCGGCGACCCCGGCGGCCATCCGCACCGGCGTGACCACTTGGCGCACCACCAGCCAGGCGATGGCGCCGAGCAGGCCCACCACGAACACCCCGGCGGTCGCCAGCGTGGTCTTGACCAGGCTGAGCGACTTCTCCTCCTGGGTGAGCGGGAAGAGGAAGTACAGCTGGTACGGCTCACCCTCGGGGTCGATGATCTGCTTGCCGATGACCAGCGCCGGCTGGGAGGCCCTGGCCTCCTTGTAGACGACCCGCGTGTAGCTCTGCGCGGCCAGCGAGCTGTCCTCCAGGCGCTGGCTCAGGGCCTTGGGTATGGACGCCTCGGCCTCGACGGTGCCCGAGGAACGCGGGCTGCCGAACGTGTCGGCGACCGGCAGGATCACCACGTCGTACGCGCCCTGCCCGCCGCTGGACAAGGAGTCGAGCAGGTCGGTGGTCCACGGAATGGGGCCCGATCCGGCCGCCTCGCCCTCCCCCGGCACGTCGGCCGCGCCGGTGCCGGACGCCCGGCCGGCCTCCTCGTCGGCCCGCGTCTTGGCCGCGGCGAACCCGCCGGCGGCCTGGCTCTGCGCGGCGTTCACCTTGGCGTCGAGCAGGCCGTTGCGGACCTGCCCGATCACCACGAAGCCGAGCAGCAGCACCACGCCGAGCGACATCAGCAGCGTGGTGACGATCACCTTGAGCTGGATGTTGCGCCGCCACAGACGTATGACGGGCAGCAACGGCCGGCGGACCCAGCGCAGCAGCAGCCTCAGGATGGGACTGCCCTGGACGCCGCCCTGCAGCAGCCCGCCCGCGAGCAGAGCCCCGGGCATGTCAGCTCGGCCCCGCCTTGTATCCGACGCCACGCACGGTCACCACGATCTCCGGGCGCTCGGGGTCCTTCTCGACCTTCGAACGCAGACGCTGCACATGGACGTTGACCAGGCGGGTGTCGGCGGCGTGGCGGTAGCCCCACACCTGCTCCAGGAGCACCTCACGGGTGAACACCTGCCACGGCTTGCGGGCGAGCGCGACCAGCAGGTCGAACTCCAGCGGCGTCAGCGCGATGGCCTGGCCGTCCCGCTTCACCGAGTGCCCGGCCACGTCGATCACCAGGTCGCCGATGGTCAGCTGCTCGGGAGCGGGCTCCTCCGACCTCCGCAGCCGGGCCCGGATGCGGGCGACCAGCTCCTTCGGCTTGAACGGCTTCACCACGTAGTCGTCGGCCCCGGACTCCAGGCCAACGACCACGTCGACGGTGTCGCTCTTCGCGGTCAGCATCACGATCGGCACGCCGGACTCGGCCCGGATCTGCCGGCAGACCTCGATGCCGTCCCGTCCGGGCAGCATCAGGTCCAGCAGCACCAGGTCGGGCTTCGCCTCCCGGAAAGCGGCCAGCGCCTTGTCGCCGTCGGCCACGAAGGCCGGCTCGAAGCCTTCTCCACGCAGCACGATCCCGAGCATCTCGGCCAGTGCGGTGTCGTCATCGACGACAAGGACTCGTCCCTTCATAAACCACATCATCCCATTCCGATAACGGTGACCGGGACGCTTGGTGAGCGAGGTCACGTGTGTCCGTCACCGCTTATCGGTGTCCGGGACAAGCCGTTCGTACGACGAACCGTACGCGCTGCGCGCCGCCGGACCTTACGCGCCGCCCTGCAACGCGGCAATCCCCTCCGCCGTCACCGGTGACAGCACGCCACGCTCCGTCACGATCGCCGTCACCAGCTCAGGCGGCGTCACGTCGAACGCCGGGTTGTGGGCCTGTGTCCCCAGCGGCGCGACCACCACGCCCCCCACCTCGGTGACCTCCCGCCCGGCCCGCTGCTCCACCTCGACCGACGCCCCGTCCGGCGTGTGCACGTCCACCGTGGTCCACGGCGCCACCACCACGAACGGCACATGGTGGTACCGCGCCAGCACCGCCAGCGGATACGTCCCCACCTTGTTGGCCACCGAGCCGTCCGCCGCGATCCGGTCCGCCCCCACCACCACGGCGTCCACCTCCCCGGCCGCGAACAGCGAGCCCGCCGCGTTGTCCGCGAGCAGCGTGTACGCCATCCGCTGCCGCGCCGCCTCCCATGCCGTCAGCCGCGCGCCCTGCAGCAGCGGCCGCGTCTCGTCCACCCACAGCCGCCGCAGCCGGCCCACCCGGTGCGCGGCCAGCGCCACGGCGAAGGCCGTGCCCTCGCCGCCCGACACCAGCGCACCGGTGTTGCAGTGCGTCAGGATGCGGTGCCCGCCGCCCGGCCGCAGCTCGTCCAGCAGCGTCAGACCGAGCTCCGCCATCCGCTCGGAGGCCCGCGCGTCCTCCCGGTGCAGCGCCCGCGCCGCGTCCAGCGCCGCCTTCGCCGCGCCGTCCGGGCCGCCTCCCGCGGCCAGCGCGGCGTCGTACGCGGCCTTCGCCCGCCGCACCCCGCCCTCCAGGTTCGCCGCGGTGGGCCGGGCGCCCGCCAGCGCCCCCGCCGCCTGCTCCACGTCGAACCCGCGCGCCGCCGCCAGCGCCACCCCGTAGGCGCCCGCGATCCCCAGCAGCGGCGCACCGCGCACCGCCAGCGAACGGATCGCCCCGACCAGCGCGGCCGCGTCCGTACAGATCAGTTCCGACTCCTCGGCCGGCAGCCGTGTCTGGTCCAGGAGCACCACCACCGGCCCCTCCGGGGGCTCCTCCCAGCGAAGCGCCGGGATCAGGGGTATGCCGTCGGTCCGTCCGCTGCCGTCAGGTCGCACGCCGTGATCAGCCATGCCGTCAGTCTTCCCCGAAACGGCCGCGCCAGTAAGGCGATCACGGCTCCGCGCACCGTCCTGTCTCGGTCCCGTCCCGATCGTTCACACCCCGTCCACCCCCGGGCGTGCACATGGCACGATGACCTGACCTGCGCCGCGATCGCGGCAGCACCCTGAAGGAGCGACCATGAACGACTCGCCGGGCTGGACCTCGCCCGGATCCTCTCCGGCCGGCGACCCCAGCGGCGAGCAGGGTCCTCAGTGGTCCAAGGAGCAGCCCCCGCCCGCCGCCGCGCCCCAGCCCGGCCCCGGCGTACCGCACCAGGGCGGGCCGTACCAGGACGCTCCCGCACAGGGCGCGCCCCACGCCGGCGCACCCCAGCACGGAGCCCCGTACGGCGGCGGACCCTACGGCGGCGCCCCGCCCGGCGGCGCTCCCTACGGCGCTCCCTACGGCGGCGCTCCCTACGGGCCGCCCGGGCCCGGGTGGGGACCCCCGCCCGCCCCCAAGCCCGGCGTGGTCCCGCTCCGCCCGCTCGGCCTCGGCGAGATCCTCGACGGCGCGATCGCCACCATGCGCACCTACTGGCGCCCCGTCCTCGGCATCTCCTTCGTCGTCGCCCTGATCACCCAGGCCCTGTCGCTCCTCGGCGCCCTCAGCCTCCTCGACGACCTGAACACCCTCAGCTCCGACCCGGCCGCCGTCGACGCCGAGGACCTCCCCGGCCTGATGGCCGCGACGGGCGCCGTCTACCTGGTCGCCGTGGTCGTCATGCTTCTCGGCACCACCGCGGCCTCCGCCCTGCTCACCCCGGTGATCAGCCAGGCGGTCCTCGGCCGCCCCGCGACGGTCGGCCAGGCATGGCGGACCTCCAAGCCCCAGTTCTTCCGCCTCGTCGGGCTCACCGTCCTGATCCCGACGATCCTCGTCGCCGTGGTCGTGGGCTGCATGCTCCCCGGCAGCCTCCTGCTGATCTCCGAGGACGCCCGGCCCGCCGGGTTCCTGCTGATCATGCTGGGCCTCTTCGCCTCCCTCCCGCTGGTGACCTGGCTCAACTTCAAGTGGTCCCTCGCCTCGCCGGCGCTGATCCTCGAGAAGCAGCCCGTGTTCCGGTCGATGACCCGCTCCGCCAAGCTCGTCAAGGGCTCCTGGTGGCGCATCTTCGGCATCCAGCTGCTCGCCTCGCTCATCGCCTGGATGCTCGCCTTCATGGTCCAGATGCCGTTCGAGGTGCTGGGCATGATCCTCGACGGCTTCTCGCCGAGCTCGTACTTCGGCGGCGAACTCGACTCCTTCGGGGCGACCTACTACGTGTTCACCAGCATCGGCGGCGTGATCGCCCAGACGATCACCCTGCCCTTCGCCGCCGGCGTCACCGTGCTCCTCTACATCGACCGCCGCATCCGCCGCGAGGCGCTCGACCTGGAGCTCGCCCGCGCGACCGGCGCCGCCACCGGCACGGGGAGCTGATGCGGTGAGCTGGGCGGGGGGAACGGCCGCGCTCGTCGCGGCCTCCGCACACACCACGTCCGACGACGGCCCTCCGGTCACCCTCCCGCGCGGCCCCGCGCGGGAGGAGGCCGAGAGGGAGCTGTCCAAGGGCATCTACCACCAGGACGACCCCGGCCTCCTCGAGCGCGCCCTGCGGTGGCTCGGCGAAGCCGTCTCCGACCTCTTCGACCGGGCCTCCTCCCTCGCGCCCGGAGGCCACACCGGCCTCTGGATGCTCCTCGGGGCGGTGCTCCTGCTGCTGGTCCTGCTCGTCGTGCGCCTCGGCCTGCCCGGACGCCGCCCGGCGGCCGCCGCGCAGGACGCGCTGTTCGCCGACGGCCCGCGCAGCGCCGCCGCACACCGCACGGCCGCCGAGGAGGCAGCCGCCCGCGGCGACTGGACCCGCGCCGTCCAGGAGCACACCCGCGCCCTGGTCCGCTCCCTGGAGGAACGCACCCTGCTCGACGTCCGCCCCGGCCGCACCGCGGACGAGGCCGCCGCCGACGCCGGCCGCGTCCTCCCCGGCCACGCGGACCGACTGCACGCCGCCGCCCGCGACTTCGACGACGTCACCTACGGCGGCCGCACCGCCACCGAGGACACCTACCGGCGCACCGCCCTCCTCGACGCCGACCTGCGCAGGACCACTCCCCTGCTCGCCGACGCCGCGACGGCCTCCCGCGCCGGCTGGACCAGCCCGGGAGCCGCCGAATGACCACCACCGCGCACCGTCCGGAGAGCGGCACCTCCACCTCGCCCGCCACCGCGCACCGTCCCGAGGGCGGCACCTCCACCTCGCCCACCGCCCGCCAGCTGTGGACCCGCGGACGAGGCATCCTGCTCGTCCTGGCCGTCCTCGTCGTCGCCGGCATCGTCATGGCCGCGGCCCGCTCGGGGAACAACGGCCCGCTCGACCCCCGCTCCCCGAGCGCCGGCGGGGCGAAGGCCGTCGCCGAGGTGCTGGGCGACCACGGCGTCGAGACCCGCACCGTCACCACCCTCGACGACGCCACCTCCGCCATGGGACCGGACACCACCCTGCTGGTCGCCGTCCCCGATCTGCTCACCGAGACCCAGGCCGGCTCCCTGCGCGACGCCGCCACCGCCACCGGCAGCAACCTGGTGCTGCTGGCCCCGGAGGTCTCCACCGGCCCCCTGGCCCCCGGCGTCGCCGCCGACACCACCCCGGCCTTCGAGGACACCGCCGAGCCCTCCTGCGCCCTGCCCGCAGCCGAACAGGCCGGCGACGCCGAGACGACCGGCGTCCGCTACCGCGTCACCGCGCAGAAGGCGGACTCCTGCTACCTCAGCGACGGCCTGCCCACCCTGGTCCGCCTCCCGTCCGACGCCCCGACGAAGACCGGCGGCGACACGGTGGTCGTCGGATCACCTGCCTTCCTGACCAACGAGCGCCTCGCCGAGCACGGCAACGCCTCCCTGGCCCTCGGCCTCCTCGGCTCCCGGCCCGACCTCGTCTGGTACATCCCCTCCCTCGCCGACGTCGCCGAGGCGGACCAGGACGGCATGTCCCAGGTCGGCTCCCTGCTGCCCGCCTCCTGGCAGTGGGCCGCCCTCCAGCTGCTGATCGCCGCCGCCGCGGCCGCCTTCTGGCGCGGCCGGCGCTTCGGCCCCCTGGTCGCCGAACCGCTGCCCGTGGTCGTTCGCGCCTCGGAGACCACCGAGGGCCGCGCCCGCCTCTACCACGCGGCCAAGGCCCGCGACCGGGCCGCCGAAGCGCTGCGCGGGGCGACCCGCCTGCGCCTGGCCCCGCTGACCGGCGTGCCCGTCGCACGCGCCCACACCGCGGAGGCCCTGCTGCCCGCCGTGGCCGCCCGCATCGGCGACCCCACGCGGGCCGCCGCCCTCCAGGAACTCCTCTTCGGCCCGCCGCCCGGCGACGACGCGGCCCTCGTCTCCCTCGCCGACCGACTCGACGCCCTCGAAAGAGAGGTAAGCCGTCCATGACGGACCCGACCGCCGACATCACCCCCGGCTCCTGGCAGCCCACCGCCGACACCACCGCGCCCACCGGCGACCCGCGGGCCGCCCTGGAGAGCCTGCGGGCAGAGATCGGCAAGGCCGTCGTCGGCCAGGACCCCGCCGTCACCGGCCTGGTCGTCGCCCTGCTCTGCCGCGGCCACGTCCTCCTCGAAGGCGTCCCCGGCGTCGCGAAGACCCTCCTCGTCCGCTCCCTCGCGGCCTCCCTGCGACTGGACACCAAGCGCGTCCAGTTCACCCCCGACCTGATGCCCGCCGACGTCACCGGCTCGCTGGTCTACGACACCCGCAACGCCGAGTTCTCCTTCCAGGCCGGCCCGGTCTTCACCAACCTGCTGCTCGCCGACGAGATCAACCGCACCCCTCCCAAGACGCAGTCCTCCCTCCTGGAGGCCATGGAGGAGCGCCAGGTCACCGTCGACGGCACGCCCCGCCCGCTGCCCGAGCCGTTCCTGGTCGCCGCGACGCAGAACCCCGTCGAGTACGAGGGCACCTACCCGCTGCCGGAAGCCCAGCTCGACCGCTTCCTGCTCAAGCTCACCGTGCCGCTGCCCTCCCGCGACGACGAGATCGGCGTCCTCACCCGGCACGCCTCCGGTTTCGACCCGCGCGACCTGACCGCCGCGGGACTGCGCCCGGTGGCCTCCGCCGCCGACATCGAGGCCGCCCGCGCCGCCGTCGCGAAGACCACCGTCTCCCCCGACATAGCCGCGTACGTCGTCGACGTCTGCCGCGCCACCCGCGAGTCGCCGTCCCTGGCCCTCGGCGTCTCCCCGCGCGGCGCCACCGCACTGCTCTCCACCGCCCGCGCCTGGGCCTGGCTCACCGGCCGCGACTACGTCATCCCCGACGACGTGAAGGCCCTCGCCCTTCCCACCCTGCGCCACCGGGTCAAGCTGCGGCCCGAGGCCGAGATGGAAGGTGTCACCGCGGACTCCGTCATCACCGCCGTCCTCGCCCAGGTCCCGGTGCCGCGCTGATGGCGCTCACCGGACGGGCCGCCCTCCTGGCGGCCATCGGCGCACTCCCGGTCGGCCTGCTGGAGCCCAGCTGGACCGGCGTCCTCGCCGTGAACGGCACCCTGGCGGCGGCCTGTGCCTGCGACTTCGCGCTGGCCGCCCCCGTCCGGCGCCTGCGTCTGAGCCGCTCCGGCGACACCTCCGTCCGTCTCGGCGACACCGCCGAGGTGACCCTCACCGTCACCAACCCCTCCCGCCGGCCCCTCAAGGGCCGCCTGAGGGACGCCTGGCCGCCCAGCATCTGGCCCGCCGACGCCCACACCGCGGGCGCCGGCCACGCGGACACCCCGGGCGGCGACCCCTCACGGCACGTCCTCGACGTCCCCGCGGGCGAACGCCGCAGGTTCACCACCCGGCTGCGCCCCACCCGGCGCGGCGACCGCTCCCCGGACCGGGTGACCGTCCGCTCCTACGGGCCGCTGGGACTGTGGGCCCGTCAGGGCAGTCACGAGGTGCCGTGGTCGGTGCGCGTGCTGCCGCCGTTCCACAGCCGCAAGCACCTGCCGTCCAAGCTCGCCCGTCTGCGCGAACTGGACGGCCGCACCAGCGTCCTCACCCGCGGTGAGGGCACCGAGTTCGACAGCCTGCGCGAGTACGTCCCCGGGGACGACACCCGGTCCATCGACTGGCGGGCCACCGCACGCCGGCAGTCGGTGGCCGTCCGCACCTGGCGTCCCGAGCGGGACCGTCACGTGCACCTGGTCCTCGACACCGGACGCACCTCGGCCGGACGCGTCGGCGACGCACCCCGGCTGGACTCCTCGATGGACGCGGCCCTTCTCCTGGCCGCCCTGGCCTCCAAGGCCGGCGACCGGGTCGGCTTCCTCGCCTACGACCGCCGGGTGCGGGCCCGCGTCCAGGGCCACACGGCCGACGACCTGCTCGCCTCGCTGGTCGCGGCGATGGCCAACCTGGAGCCCGAACTGGTCGAGACCGACGCACGAGGGCTCGTCACCACGGCCGTGGCCGCGGCCCCGCGTCGCTCCCTGATCGTCCTCCTGACCGCCCTGGACCGTGCACCCCTGGAAGAGGGCCTGCTGCCGGTGCTGAGCCGCCTGACGCAGCAGCACACGCTGCTGGTCGCCTCCGTGGCCGACCCGCACGTCGCCGAGATGGCCGAGGGCCGAGGCAGCGTCGAGGCCGTCTACGACGCCGCCTCGGCCGCCCAGGCCCGCGAGGAACGCCACCACGTCGCCGAACAACTCCGCCGTCACGGCGTCACGGTCGTCGACGCCGCCCCCGAGGACCTCGCGCCGGCCCTCGCCGACGCCTACCTCGCCCTCAAGGCGGCGGGACGGCTCTAGAAAACGAAGAAGGGGGGTGCCCGGTCGGGCACCCCCCTTCTTGTGTCTCCTCGTGCATCTTCTCCGGAAATCCTCCGGAAATGCGGAAAGCCCCCGCACAAGGTGCGGGGGCTTTCCCAATATTTGTTCGGCGGCGTCCTACTCTCCCACAGGGTCCCCCCTGCAGT
>NZ_JBEOVU010000035.1:0-87980 GCF_040295685.1 Streptomyces sp. NPDC002734 | reverse complement strand
CTCCTCGAACCGGGCGCCCAGCACACGACAGTCGAGGCACCAGTCGGCTCCGAAGAGCTGGCCGGCCCGCGCAGCCGCAGGCCCCCGCACCCGCCGCGGCGCAGCCCGCCGGCTACGGCTTCCCGCCGCCCGGACAGCCCGGCCAGACGCCGCCCGGCTACGGCCAGCCGCCCGGCGCCCCCGCCGCGCCGCCGATGCACGCCGCACCGACCATGGCCGCCCCGATGGCCCCTCCCGGTTACGGGCAGCCCCCGGCCGCCCCCGGCATGCCGCCGGCCCCGGGCGTTCCCGGAGCGCCGGGCGTCCCCGGCATGCCCGGCGCCCCCGGCATGCACGGCGCCCCCGGCATCCCGGGCCAGCAGGCCTACCCCGGCACGCCCAACGCCCCGCAGACCCCGGGCGTCCAGGGCGCGCTGAGCCTGTACAAGGAGAAGCCCACCGGCCAGCGCTGGACCCAGCAGAACGAGAAGCTGGTACGCGTCGACCTGAGCGTCGGCGGCCAGCCCGTCCTCGCCCGCCAGGGCAGCATGGTGCTGTACCAGGGCAAGGTCGAGTTCGGGTACAAGGGCGCCGGCTTCAGCGGCCGGATCGTCGGCAACGCCACCGGCCAGGAGATGCAGCTGATGCGCTGCACCGGCTACGGCCAGGTCTTCCTCGCCGAGGAGGCGGCCCACCTGCACACGGTGGAGCTCCAGGGCGACGCGCTGTGCGTCTCCGCCGAGAACGTGCTCGCCTTCGACGAGTCCCTCCAGTACGAGGTGCGCCGCGTCGAGGGGCACGGCATCCCCGGCGGCGCCCTGTTCACCATGCAGTTCCAGGGCACCGGCACGCTGGTGCTCAAGACCCACGGCGTCCCCGTGGTGCTGCCGGTCACCCCGACCACCTTCGCCGACGCCAACGCGGTGGTCGCCTGGTCGGCCGCGGCCCAGGTGATCGTCTCCAGCCAGGTGCGGATGCGGCGCAACGCCTACCCCGGCGACACCGGGGAGAGCGTCAACCTGCAGTTCCGGGGCGCGCCCGGGAACTTCATCGTCGTCCAGCCGTACGAGGTCTGAGGGAGCCCGTCATGAACCACCAGCTCGCGGGCCACGCCCCCGCACCCGTCGTCGCCCGCATGGAGAACCACGGGACCCACATGGCGAAGATCGCCATGCAGACCGGTCACGACCTGCTCGCCAGGGTCGGCTCCATGGTCGCCTACGAGGGCTTCGTGCAGTACGAGCCCAACCCGCCGGCCGTCCGGCAGATCGCCAAGGACTGGGTGACCGGCGAGGGCGCCGCGCTGATGCGCTGCCACGGCGACGGCATCCTCTACCTGGCGGACTACGGCGCCGACGTCGTCGTGATCAACCTCAACGGCGAGGCGCTCTCGGTCAACGCGACCAACCTGCTCGCCTTCGACGCCCATCTCAAGTGGGGCGTCGAGCGGGTCAAGGGCATGGCCAAGTTCGCCGGCCAGGGCCTGTGGAACACCCGGATCGAGGGCCAGGGCTGGGTCGCCATCACCTCCCGCGGCACCCCGATAGTGGTCGACTGCGGCGGCGGCGAGGACGAGACCTACGTCGACCCGGACTCGCTGATCGCCTGGTCCCCGAACCTCAAGGTGAAGGGCAAGCGCAGCTTCAAGGCGTCCTCGCTGATCGGCCGCGGCAGCGGGGAGGCCTTCCAGATGGCCTTCTCCGGCACGGGCATCGTCGTCGTCCAGCCGAGCGAGGACAGCACCGACCGTCTCCGGATCCGGGGCTGAGGGGGAGAACGACCGATCATGCAGAGCCCGATTTTCGCCTACAACGAGCAGCAGACCCAGGAGCACTGGAGCCTGCAGAACAGCCAGATGCTGCGCGTCCTCGTCGACGGCAACCGTGACGTCCTGGCCCGCAAGGGATCGATGGTCGCCTACCAGGGCCTCGTCGAGTTCGACGCCGAGTACCGGACGGGCAACCAGCGCAACGCCCGCCGCCGTACCGGCGAGGGCCTGGACCTGATGCGCTGCCACGGGCAGGGCACGGTGTACCTGGCCAACCTGGCCCAGTACATCCACCTGGTGGACGTCGACCAGGACGGCCTCACCGTCGACAGCTCCTACGTCCTGGCCATGGACTCCGCGCTGCACCACGAGGTCATCGCGGTCGACAGCCTCTACGGCATCTCCGGGTCCGGGAAGTACCAGCTCAACATCTCCGGCCGGGGCAAGGTCGCGCTCATGACCTCCGGCGCGCCGCTGATGCTCCAGGTCACCCCGGACCGGTACGTGAACGTGGACGCCGACGCGGTGATCGCCTGGTCGACCTCGCTGCGGGTCCAGATGCAGGCCCAGACCCACTCCTCGGGGGTCTGGCGGCGCCGCGGCAACACCGGCGAGGGCTGGGAGCTCAGCTTCATGGGCACCGGCTTCGCGCTGGTGCAGCCCAGCGAGCTGCTCCCGCCGCAGAACGCCCAGATCGGCTCGGGCGTCGCCGCCCAGTTCGGCATGGGCCAGCAGGGCGCCCGGGCGCAGAACCAGAACAACGCCTGGAACTGAACAACGCCTGGAACCGACGGCACGGCGAAGGGGCGGCCACCGACTCGGTGGCCGCCCCTTCGCCGTACGGGCTCACGGGCTCACAGCAGCGCCCGGGTCGCCTCCACCAGCCGGACCACCGAGGTGTCCGCGACCTCCGCCACCTCGTCGTACGGGAACCAGCGCAGGTCCAGCGACTCCTCGCTGATGGCCTCCACCGCCCCGCCCGGCGCGATCGCCGCGTACTGGACGTCCAGGTGCCAGGCGCACGGGGTGTGGTGGCGGTCCAGCCGCACCGGGGTGTCGCCGCCCAGCAGGCGCAGCCCGGGGATGCCGGACTCCTCCGTCGCCTCGCGCAGCGCCGCTCCGGCCAGGGTGGTGTCCCCGGGCTCGCAGTGGCCGCCCATCTGCAGCCACATCCGCAGCTTGCGGTGGAAGGTCAGCAGCACCCGGCCGCCCTCCGGGTCGATCACCAGCGCGCTCGCCGTGACGTGCCCGTCGGGACACTCGCGCCACATGCCGTCGGCGTGCTCGCCCAGGTGCTTGAGGTAGACCTGACGGAGCTCCTCCTGGGAGTCCGTCGCGGTCCGCAGGCCGTCCAGGACCCGGACGGCGTCGTCGTGCAGGGTCACTCGGAACCTTCGCCCTTCGGGTGGTCGTCGCCGGCCTCGCCCTCCGGGCCGGCCTCGGGGCCGGCCTTCGGCGAGCCGCCGTCCGCGTCCTTGCCCGGGCCGGAGCCCCGGGCACCGCCGCCGGCGGCCTCACCGAGCATCTTGTCCCACTCGGAGAAGTCCATCTGCTCGCGGTGGACGAAGCCGTCCGGGTCGTCGAGGTCGGCGGCGTTGGGCAGCATGTCCGGGTGCGCCCACAGGGCGTCCCGGCCGTCCACGCCGCGCGCGTCGGTGAGCGACGCCCACAGACGCGACGCGTCCCGCAGCCGGCGCGGACGCAGCTCCAGGCCGATCAGCGTGGCGAAGGTCTGCTCCGCGGGACCGCCCGAGGCGCGGCGGCGGCGCAGCGTCTCGCGCAGCGCGCCCGCCGAGGTCAGGCGCGGCGTGGCGGCGGCGTGCACCACCGCGTCCACCCAGCCCTCGACCAGCGCCAGCGCCGTCTCCAGGCGGGCCAGGGCCGCCTTCTGCTCCGGGGTGTCCTCAGGCTGGAACATGCCCTGCTGGAGGGCCTCCTGAAGCTGCTCCGGGTTCTGCGGGTCGAACTGACCGACCACGTCCTCCAGCTTGGAGGTGTCCACCTTGATGCCCCGGGCGTACCCCTCGACCGCACCGAACAGGTGCGACCGCAGCCACGGCACATGGGCGAAGAGCCGCTGGTGGGCGGCCTCACGCAGGGCCAGGTAGAGGCGGACCTCCTCCAGCGGGACACCGAGATCCTTGCCGAAGGTCTCGATGTTCAGGGGCAGCAGCGCGGCCTTGCCGGCCGGACCGAGCGGCAGACCGATGTCGGTGGAGCCGACCACCTCGCCGGCGAGCACCCCCACCGCCTGGCCGATCTGCGCGCCGAACATGGCGCCACCCATCGAACGCATCATCCCGAGCAGCGGGCCCGCCATGGCCTGCATCTCCTCGGGCAGCACCTGGCCCATGGCCGTGCCGACACGCTCGGCCACCGGGTCGACGAGCTCCTTCCACGCGGGCAGGGTCGCCTCGACCCACTCCGCGCGGCTCCAGGCCAGCGTCGTCGCCGCGCCCGAGGGCAGGGACGTGACGCCGTCCAGCCACAGGTCGGCGAGGCGCACGGCCTCCTCGACGGCCGAGCGCTCGGCCGGCCCGACGCTGGCGTCCTTCGTGCCGTCCGGCGCGCCCTGGGAGACCGCCTGGCGGGCGATCTGCTTGGCCATGTCCCAGTTCACCGGGCCGCCCTCGTAGGAGAGCATCTGGCCGAGCTGCTGGAAGGCGGCGCCCAGGTCGGCGGGGTTCATGCCGCCGCCGGGCGGCATGGACCCGAAGGAGCCGAAGAGCGACGCGAACGGATTGTCCGCGCCACCGCCAAAGCCTCCTGCTCCGGGCGTGCCGAAACCGAACGGGTTCGCCGGTTCCTGCCCACCACCGCTCTGCTGGTCCTTCTTCTTGCCCTCGTCGCCGTCGTCCGGCTCCTCCGGCGGAAGGCCGAATCCGAATGGATTGTCACTCACGGGGTTCCTCGGCTGGTTGGGCCACCGGTCTTCCTCCGGCGGCGCGGCTGCCCGACATCACCACCCAGCGTAGACACCCCGGCCCGATAGAGCCTTGATGCTCCGCCGACCATCGGCCTGCGGCAGGATGGATGGCACCTGGTTCGTACACGCGGCACGCGCGTTCCTTTCGAGACAACCGCTGGAGACGCCTGGTGAGTTCCCCAGATCCGCAGGTTCGCGCAGCGCGAAACGCCCCGGCCGACGCGTCGTCGGCCCGACCCCCCGCCGGGCGGGGGCCCGTCGTGGCCGTCACCGGCGCGGCCTCCGGCGTCGGCGCGCTGCTGACCGAGCGGCTCGCCGCCTCGCCGGAGATCCGGCAGGTGGTGGCCCTGGACGAGCGGCGGGGCGACTGCGCCGCCGCCCGGTGGCACGTCCTCGACATCCGCGACCCGGCCCTCGCCGAGCGGCTGCGCGGGGTGGACGTGGTCGTCCACCTGGCGGTCGACCTCGACCTGGAGACCGACCCGGCGGCCCGCACCGCCTTCAACGTGCGCGGCACCCAGACCGTGCTCACGGCGTCCGCCGCGGCCGGGGTGCGGCGGGTGGTGCTCTGCACCTCCGCCATGGTCTACGGCGCGCTGCCGGACAACGCGCTGCCGCTCGCCGAGGACGCCGAGCTGCGGGCCACCGCGGAGGCGACGGCCGTCGGCGACCTGCTGGAGATCGAGCGGCTGGGGCGGCGGGCCCCGCGCGCCCACCCGGGGCTCAACGTCACCGTCCTGCGCCCCGCCGTCCTGGTGGGCGGCGGCACCGACACGGCCCTGACCAGGTATTTCGAGTCGCCGCGTCTGCTCGTGGTGGCCGGGTCGCGGCCGGCCTGGCAGTTCTGCCACGTCGACGACCTGTGCTCCGCGCTGGAGTGCGCGGTGCTGGAGAAGGTCGAGGGGGAGGTGGCCGTCGGCTGCGACG
Source organism: Streptomyces sp. NPDC002734 (assembly GCF_040295685.1). Lineage (NCBI taxonomy): Bacteria > Bacillati > Actinomycetota > Actinomycetes > Kitasatosporales > Streptomycetaceae > Streptomyces > Streptomyces sp. NPDC002734. The sequence goes on along the minus strand of NZ_JBEOVU010000035.1, from coordinate 82,380 downwards.
GCTGGCTGGAGCAGGAGGAGGTCGAGGACCTCAGCGGGATCCGCCGGATGGAGCTGCCGTCCGCGGTGGCGCTGGGCGCGGCGGCGCGCCTGCACCGCATCGGGCTGACGCCCTCCCCGGCCGGCGACCTCGCCTACACGATGTACCCGTGGGTGGTCAGCGGCAGCCGGCTGCACGACGCGGGGTGGCGGGCGCGGTGGAGCAACGAGGAGGTGCTCGCCGAGCTGCTCGCGGAGGTCGCCGGACGGCACACGGTCGCCGGGCGGCGCCTGGGCCGCAAGGACGCCACCGCGGCGGGAGCGGCGGGGGCGACGGTGGCCCTCCTGGGCACCGCGGCGGTCATCCGCCGCGCCCGACGGGCCCGCCGCCGCTGACCCGCCTGCCCGTCCGGGGCAGCCGGCACACGTCCGTCTCTGCCCGGCCCGCCCGGGCTCGTGGCCGCCGACCTGCCCGGGCTGCCCCGGCAGGCGGCGTCGACCCCTCAGGGCGCCGCCGGGCCGGGCGGCAGGGGCCGGCTCCGCCGTCGCGCGCGTCCCCACCCGTCGCGCCGCCCGCGCGGACGGTCCGCGCCGTCGACGGTGCGGGCCGCCCCTGAATGGTGCGGGGCCGCCCTCGAGCGGTGCGGGGCCCCCCGAGCGGTCGGGGCCCGCCCACGGCCGGGGCACCCGGCGCTGGGGGAATCGCTGACCAGCGCGGACGGGTGGGTCGGGCCTTCCCGGTGGCGGGGCGCGTGGGGCACGATGGCGGGCATGGCTGACTCCACTTCCTCCGACGTCCACCCGGGTGAGCGCGCGGCGCAGCATCCGCTGAAGCTCATCGCGATCCGCGACACGCCGCTGTCGCTGGACGAGGTCTTCCGGGCCGTCGGCGACGACGCGGCCGGCGGGACCGCGCTGTTCGTCGGCACGGTGCGCAACCACGACGGCGGGGCGGACGTGGACGCGCTGGGGTACTCCGCCCACCCCTCCGCCGAGACGGAGCTACGGCGGGTGGCCGAGAAGGTCGCCGCAGACTTCCCGGTCAAGGCGCTGGCGGCCGTCCACCGTGTGGGTGATCTCGAGGTGGGCGACCTGGCGGTCGTGGTGGCGGTGTCGTGCCCGCACCGCGCGGAGGCCTTCGAGGCGTGCCGGCGGCTGATCGACGACCTCAAGCACGAGGTGCCGATCTGGAAGCACCAGCGGTTCAGCGACGGCACGGAGGAGTGGGTCGGCGCCTGCTGAGGCCCCCGCACGCCCCACGCGAGCTCCGCACGCCCCCTCCGGGGCCTCCGGACCCTGCCTCCGGAGCCCCTCGGACACCCCTCCCGGTGTCCTCGGGCTTCCCCGATCCGCCTCCGCGCCCCTCCCGCGTCTCCCGCGCCGCGCCGTCCTCCGGTTGCGTAACCGGGGGGTCGATATGAGCGTTGTCACAGTGAATGGTTAATCTGCTGATCAGTCAGTTGCAGTCGCTCATTCGGGTTGGGAGGTCGGCATGGCGGCTCTCGCCTGGTTGCTGATTCCGCTTGTGGCTGCGATCGGCGCGAGTCTGTGGGGCACCTGGGCCCTGCGGACCCGCAGGACCCGTGGGGACGGTCCCGAGCTCGTGGGATACGCCCGTTTCCGTGAGGCCATGGAGCGGTCGACGACGACCACCACCTCGGTCTCCGGTTCCTGACACGCGCCCCGTCCGGCACAAGCCGCACAAGGCCGGAGCACTGCCGGGGCAGCCCGTACGGACGGCCCCGGCGGTGCTCCGGCAGGGCCGTCCCGTACTGTCGTTCCATGCCACGCCGCACTGCGACGATGCTCGCCTCGACCCTGATGCTGATCGTGCTCCTGTGCGCGGGACTGGCCGTCCCGACCCAGTACTCGGAGATGACGCCCGGCCCGACGGTGAACACCCTCGGCAAGCACGACGGCGAGCCCGTGCTGCAGATCTCCGGCCACCGCACCTACCCCGCCGACGGTCACCTCAACATGACCACCGTGCGGGTCACCAGCCCGGACTACCGGCTGAACCTGGTGTCGGCGATGTACGGCTGGCTGGCCCACGACAACAGGGTGGTGCCGCACGACACGCTCTTCCCGGAGGGGCAGACCGAGGAGGAGTCGAGCCAGGAGAACGCCGAGGAGTTCAGCCAGTCCCAGGAGAGCGCCAAGGTCGCCGCCCTGCGTGAGCTGGACATCCCGGTGGAGTCCTGGGTGGTGGTCTCCACGGTGGTCAAGGACACCCCGGCCGAGGGCGTGCTGCACGCGGGTGACGTGATCAAGGCCGTCGACGGCACCCCGGTGAAGGAGCCCGGCGACGTGTCCAAGCTGGTGACGCGTCACAAGCCCGGCGAGAAGGTGGTCTTCACGATCGTGCCGGCCAAGGAGCAGGCGGCGGCGGAGCGCGAGGGGCGCAAGCCGAAGGGGACCGAGGACCTCACCCTCACCACGGCGAAGTCCAAGGACGAGGCCCAGCCGCGCGCCATCGTCGGCATCGCGGCCGGGACCGACCACACGTTCCCGTTCTCCATCGACATCAAGCTCGCCGACGTCGGAGGCCCCAGCGCCGGCCTGATGTTCGCCCTCGGCATCTACGACAAGCTGACGCCGGGCAGCCTCACCGGCGGGGCGTTCGTGGCCGGGACGGGCACCATCGACGACGAGGGCCAGGTCGGCCCCATCGGCGGCATCAGCATGAAGACGCTGGGCGCGCGGTCCAAGGGGGCCAAGTACTTCCTGACGCCCGAGAAGAACTGCGCGACGGCCGCCGAGGACATCCCCGACGGCCTCACCCTGGTCAAGGTCGGCGACCTGGACGACGCCCTGGAGGCCCTGGAGGACATCCGCGCGGGCCGCACCGCCGAACTCCCGCGGTGCGCGCGTCACTGATCGCGTCCAGGGCCGCCCCGGGCGTCAGTCCTCGAAGGTCGCCGAGAGCGCTTCGGCCAGGCCGGGAACCAGACCCGCGCCGGTGAGCACCTCGGTGGCGGAGTCCTTCTCCCGCAGCCGGAGCGCCGACTCACGGGAGCCGTCGCGCAGCACGGCGACCGTCATCCGCACCTCCTGGCGCTGCGGGTGCTCGGCCACCCAGCGGGCCAGCCCGGCGTCGTCGAGGCCGATGGGAACCTCGGCCTCCGCGGTCGGCGGCAGCATCAGGCGCTCCACGGTGAGCGCGCAGCCGGCCACCGCGTCCGGCCAGGCGATGGTGGCGAGGAACTCGTCCAGCGGCTGCGAGGCCGGGATCTCGTCCTGCTCGACGGGGGTGAGAGCGGCCGTCTCCGCCTCCTCCGGCAGACCCAGCTGGTCCGCGAGAGCGGGCTCCTGGGCGCGCAGCGAGGCGGAGTCGACGAGGGCGAACAGGCGGGCGGGCTGGTCCCAGCCGAGGGTGGAGGCGTACTCGTCGATCTCGAGCACGGCCCGGGTGAGCGGGTTCGCCGCCATGGGGGTGTTGGACATGGTCACAATCCTGCCTGGTATCCACCCGTAATCGGGAACTGGGTAAAGCCTCGGTAAGTTGCATACATGGGGACCCATGATGAACGGGTCCCCCCGTCGGGCCCGCGCGGACCCGACGGATACACACTGACTTGAGGTGCGCACCTTGGCTTTCCAGATGCCGGACCGCGGCGGAGGCCCGACAGGACCGCGGATCAGAGTGGGCCGCCCGTCCCGGCGGTCCCGGACCCTGCTCATGACGCTGGGCGTCCTTGCCGTCCTCGGCATGGCGTTCACCATGTTCTCCGGGTTCTGGACCGACTGGCTCTGGTACCGCTCGGTGGACTACTCGTCGGTCTTCACGACCACGCTCTCCACGAAGATCGGGCTCTTCTTCGTCTTCGGCCTGCTGATGGCCGCCGCCGTGGGCCTCAACATCTGGCTGGCGCACCGGCTGCGTCCGCCGCTGAGCGCCATGTCGGTCGAGCAGCAGAACCTCGACCGGTACCGGATGGGCATCGCCCCGTACAAGAAGTGGGTCCTGCTGGCGATCACGGCCCTGGTGGGTCTGGTCGCGGGCGCCTCGGCCGGCAGCCAGTGGCGCACCTGGCTCACCTGGGTCAACGGCGTCGACTTCGGCAGGAAGGACCCCCAGTTCCAGCTGGACGTCTCCTTCTACGCCTTCGACCTGCCCTGGTACCGCTTCCTGCTGGGCTTCGGCTTCGCGGCCGTGATCCTCTCGCTGATCGCCGCCGCCGTCACCCACTACCTGTACGGCGGCCTGCGGCTGAGTTCCCCAGGCGCCAAGGCCACCGGCGCGGCCACCGGGCACCTGTCGGTGCTGCTCGGCCTGTTCGTGGCCCTGAAGGCCGTCGCCTACTGGCTCGACCGGTACGGCCTGGCCGTGAAGTCCAGCGACTTCAAGGCGACGGACAACTGGACGGGTCTGCGGTACGTCGACGCCAACGCCTACCTGCCGGCCAAGACGATCCTGTTCTGCATCGCGGTCATCTGTGCCGTGCTCTTCTTCGCCACCCTGTGGCGGCGGACCTGGCAGCTGCCGGTCATCGGCTTCGGCCTGATGGTCCTGTCGGCGCTGCTGATCGGCGGCCTCTACCCGGCCATCGTGCAGAAGTTCCAGGTCCAGCCGAACGAGCAGGCCAAGGAGGCGCCGTACGTCGCGAAGAACATCGACGCGACGCGCTACGCCTACGACATCGGCGACACGGAGGTCTCCCCGTTCTCCGGCCGTGGCGCCGCCCCGGACAAGAAGCCGGAGCTGCGGGGCCAGGCCGACCAGGCCGCCAGCATCCGCCTGCTCGACCCGAACATCGTCTCGCCGACCTTCCAGCAGCGGCAGCAGATCCGCAGCTACTACGGTTTCCCGGAGAACCTGGACGTCGACCGCTACACGGTCGAGGGCCAGACCCAGGACACCGTGATCGGTCTGCGTGAGCTCGACCTGAACGGCGTGCCGAAGCGGAACTGGATCAACGACCACTTCCGCTACACCCACGGTTACGGCGTGGTGGCCGCCAAGGGCACCGAGGCCGACAACGAGGGCCTGCCCGTCTTCACGGAGTACGACCTGCCCTCGCAGGGCCAGCTGGGCACCTACCAGCAGGCCGTGTACTACGGCGAGAAGACGACGCAGTACTCGATCGTCGGCGGTCCGCAGGAGGAGATCGACTACTCCAAGGACGGCCAGGAGGTCGGCACCCGGTACAAGGGCGACAGCGGCGTCAGCCTGTCGAACCCGCTGAACCGGGCCGCGTACGCGGTGGCGTTCAGCGAGCCGCAGATCCTCTACTCGGGCGCCATCGGCGAGGGATCGAAGATCCTCTACAACCGCACGCCCAAGGAGCGGGTCGAGGCGGTCGCCCCGTGGCTGACCATCGACGGAGACCCGTACCCGGCGGTCATCGGCGGGAAGATCCAGTGGATCGTGGACGCCTACACGACGTCCAACGGCTACCCGTACGCCTCGCGCACCACGCTGGGCGACACCACCTCCGACTCGCTGACCACCGACCAGCGTGCGGTCATCGCGCAGCAGGACCGGGTCAACTACATCCGCAACTCCGTGAAGGCGACGGTCGACGCCTACACGGGCGAGGTCAAGCTGTACGAGTGGGACACGAAGGACCCGGTCCTCAAGACCTGGATGAAGGCCTTCCCGGACACGGTGGAGCCGCGCTCGGCCATCTCCGACCAGCTGATGGCGCACCTGCGCTACCCGCAGGACCTCTTCAAGGTGCAGCGTGAGCTGCTGACCCGCTACCACGTCGAGGACGCCGAGACGTTCCTCAGCGGCAGCGAGGTGTGGCAGGTGCCGGACGACCCGACCAACAAGGTCGGCGAGGCGGTGCCGCCGTACTACCTCTCCATGAAGATGCCCAACCAGTCGGAGCAGGCCTTCTCGCTGACCACGACGTTCACGCCCAACGGCCGCGACAACCTGAGCGCCTTCATGGCGGTCAACGCCGAGGCGGGCACGGACGACTACGGGAAGATCCGCGTCCTCAAGCTGCCGACCAGCACCACGGTCCAGGGCCCCAAGCAGGTCCAGTCGGCGTTCAACTCCGAACAGGACATCGCCGAGACCATCCGGCTGCTGAGCGGCGGTGACTCCCAGGTCGAGTACGGCAACCTGCTGACCGTTCCGCTCGACGAGGGTCTGCTCTACGTCGAGCCGGTCTACGTCCGCGGTGGCGGCCTCAAGTACCCGCTGCTGCGCAAGGTGCTGGTCAGCTACAACGGCCAGACCGCCTTCGAGGACACCCTGGCGCAGGCGCTGGACAAGGTGTTCGGCGCCGGAGGCGAGGCCCAGCCGCCGGAGGAGGAGACCCCGCCCGGCGAGGAGACTCCGCCGGACAAGGGCGACGCCACCCTCGACGAGGCCCTGAAGGACGTGCAGAAGGCCTTCGACGCGGGCCAGGAGGCCTTCAAGAAGGGCGACTGGGAGGCGTACGGCCGGGCACAGGAAGATCTTGAGGAGGCGCTGAAGCGCGCCGAGGAGGCCCGGGCCCCCTCGGCCGGCGACTGACCGGGCAGGTCGGAAGCTGATCTCAGCGCCACTACCGGATCTTCGGATGCGGTGCAAGGCCCGGGTCCCTCGTTCGGGGGAACCGGGCCTTGTCCGTGCCGAATTGCCGTGCAGGTCAGGAGGGGGTGACAACCCTTGCGGGGACAGGGCTGTGGGGGTGTCCGTGTTTCACTTGTCTCTCTGTGGGCATGTCGACAAAACGCTGAAGTGACCTCCAAGGCTGCGGTATACCAGGTGTACCCGGGGTTCGGGTGGTGCGACGATGAACGTTATGGGGGACAAGGGAACTCTGTTGGACACAGGGCGATTTGCGCCGTCCGTCGATCCGGACGGGCTCGCCGGGACCGATGAGGCCGCCGGCGTCGAGGGAGCCGGCCTGGCCGCCGGTCTCGTCGGCGACCCGGCGGACGAGGCCGGGCAGCGCATCGCCGCCGAGGCCGGGGACGTCGAGGCGATGAGCGTCCTCGGCGCCATGCTGTTGCGGCGCGGTGATCTGGACGGGGCCGAGGGCCCGCTGCGCGCCGCCACCGCCGCGGGGGACCGCGCCGCCGCCAACAACCTGGGTGTCCTCCTCCACCAGCGCGGTTACGCCGACGAGGCGGCCGGCTGGTGGCGCATCGCCGCCGTGGCCGGCTCCGCCGCCGCCGCGCACGCCCTCGGCCGTCACCTGCGCGAGCGCGGGGACGAGCCGGGCGCCGAGTACTGGCTGCGCCAGGCCGCCGAACAGGGCCACGTCCTGGGCGCCTTCGCGCTCGCCGACCTGCTGGAGCACCGCGGGGCGGGCGACGAGGCCGAGACCTGGATGCGCGCCGCCGCCGACCGCGGCCACCGCGAGGCCTCCTACCGTCTCGCCGTGGCCCTCGAGCGCCGCGCCGCCGACGGCTCCCCGGCCGCGACCGCCGGTGACCGGGCCGCCGCCCGGTCCACGGGCGTGACGGTCGCCGACGACGCCGCGGGGGCGCCGGCCGGCGTCGTCCCGCGGGAGGCCGAGCAGTGGTACCGCCAGGCCGCCGCGCGCGGCCACCACCAGGCGGCGCTGCGCCTGGGCGAGATCCTGGAGCGCCGCGGCGACCTCAAGGAGGCCGGCCGCTGGTACCTGACCTCCGCGAAGGGCGGGGAGACCCGTGCCGCCTGCGCCCTGGGCCACCTGCTGCGCGACGCCGGGGACATCGAGAACGCCGCCTCCTGGTGGCTCAAGGCCGCCCGCGACGGCGACGGCGCCGCCGCCAACGCCCTGGGTGCGCTGCACGCGGAGCGCGGTGAGAAGCAGACCGCCGCCCGCTGGTACCGCGCCGCCCTCGACGCCGGCGACGTCAACGGCGCCTACAACCTGGGCCTGCTCTGCGCCGAGCAGGGCCGTACGGCCCAGGCCGAGCAGTGGTACCGCCGCGCCGCCTATGCCGGGCACCGGGAGGCCGCGAACGCGCTGGCCGTCCTGCTGCTGGGCAACGGCGACGCCACCGGCGCCGAGCCGTGGTTCTCCAAGGCGGCCGAGGCGGGCAGCGTCGAGGCCGCCTGCAACCTGGGCATCCTGCACAGCAACCGCGGCGAGGAGAAGGAGGCGCTGCGCTGGTACGAGCGGGCCGCCTCCGCGGGGCACCCGGACGCCGCCCTCCAGGTCGGCGTGGCGCTGCTGCGCGACGGCGAGGAGCAGGAGGCCGAGCGGTACCTGCGCTGCGCGGCCGGCGCGGGCAGCGCCGAGGCGGCCTACCGGCTGGCGATGGTCCTGGACCGCCGCCGCCCGCCCGCGCACGCCCACGAGCTGGGCCAGTGCGCGCACCGGAAGACGGAGTGCGAGGAGTGGTACGAGCGGGCCGCCGGCCAGGGGCACCGCAAGGCGCAGGTCAGAGCCGGGATGCTGGCCGCCGCGCGCGGTGACATGGCGGAGGCGGCGCGCTGGTACCGGGAGGCCGCCCAGGCCGGCTCGGAGAGCGGTGCGTTCAACCTCGGCCTGCTGCTGGCCCGGGAGGGCAGCGAGGCCGAGGCCGTGCTGTGGTGGAAGCGGGCCGCCGCCGCGGGCCACGGCGGCGCGGCGCTGCGTCTGGCGCTGGCCTACGCGCGGCGGGGCGAGCTGTCGGAGGGGCAGCGCTGGGCCGAGCGGGCGACGGCGCTGGGCCCCGACAAGGTCCGCGAGCGGGCCGCCCGGCTGGGCGCCGTCCTGCGCGAGGAACTCTCCGCGTGAGCCGGTCCGCCGAGTCGGGCGCCCCGGCCTCGGCGCGCCCTGTCGGCCTGCCGGGGTGGGCACCGTCCGGGCCGGCACCGTCGGGGCCGTCGAGACCGTGCCACGGTCCCTGAGCTGCGCTGTTCGGGCCCGGGTGCCTGATCCGATTTGCCTGCCGCCCACTCGTCGCGTAGTGTTCAACGAGTCGACGCGGGGTGGAGCAGCTCGGTAGCTCGCTGGGCTCATAACCCAGAGGTCGCAGGTTCAAATCCTGTCCCCGCTACTGAAACCCGAAGGGGTCGGACCGGTTCTCCGGTCCGACCCCTTCGGCGTTGTCGTGTTCCGGCACCGGTCGCCCGGCACGCGCCGCGGTCGCCCGGCACGCCCAGCGGGTGAGGTCAGGCGGAGCACTCGGGGCACAGGCCCCGGTAGGTCACCTCGACGTCGGAGACGGTGAAGCCGAACCGCTCGTCGGCCGGCAGGTCCGCCAGCGGGTCGCCCGTGGGGTGGACGTCCTTGATGGCGCCGCAGCGCGCGCACACCAGGTGGTGGTGCGGCCGGTGGGCGTTCGGGTCGTACCGCTTGGCGCGCTTGTCCGTGGTGACCTCGACGACCTCGCCGAGGGAGACCATCTCGCCGAGCGTGTTGTACACGGTGGCCCGGGAGATCTCCGGGAGCTTCGCGGCCGCGCGGGCGTGGACCTCGTCGGCCGTCAGATGGACGTGCTCGCCTTCGAGAACCTCGGCCACCACACGGCGCTGTGCGGTCATGCGCCAGCCGCGTCCGCGCAGGCGCTCCAACAGGTCGCTCATGACTGCCAGCCTAACAGCGGCCCGGGAGCTTGTCCGGATTTGGATCCGTTCCAAGGTTCACCGGGGCGACCCGTCCGTCCGGCCGCGTCCTCGGCCCGGAGAGGCAACGCAGCACGTCACGGACCGACACGATGCCCGTGGGCTCGCCGTGTTCCATGACCACCAGATGACGGAAGCCGCCGTGCGCCATCGCCCGGACGGCGTCATGGATGGTCCACGAGGGGTCCGCGAGGACGGCGTCCGCGGTGAGGTGGGCGTGGGCGCGCTCGACGTCCGGGTCCTGACCCAGGCCGAGCGAGTTGAGTATGTCGCGCTCGGTCAGGATGCCCGGGTGGGCCGCCTCCGGGTCCGGCACCAGGGCGGCCCCGACCCGGCGGGCGGACATCAGGACGGCGGCCTGACGGAGCGTGTGGGCGGGGCCCACGGTGAGCAGGGTGGTGGACATCGCCTCGCGGACGAGCATCTGCCTCGGTCACCTCCTCCTGCGAAACGCCTGGTCAGCGGCGCTTCACAAAAGCACAAATGGGGGTGCTCCCAGAATCGCAGGTAATGCGCAGGTCAACAAGAGGCAAACCGCAGGGCGCACGGGGCACTGCGGGGCGGTCCGAAGGGCGCGCGAACCGCCGGGCGGGCGGGCGCGACGGACGCGGCCGGCCGCCGGCGGGCGCGACGGAAGCCGCAGGACTCGAACCGCCGGCCCGCGGGACTCAGTACCGCTGGTTGAGGTAACCCAGGAGCTCGTCGTGGAGCAGCCCGTTGGAGGCGGCCGCGTTGCCGCTGTGCGGGCCGGGGCGGCCGTCGAGGCCGGTGTAGGAGCCGCCCGCCTCGGTGACGATCACGGCGGGGGCCGCCATGTCCCACAGCGAGAGCTCCGGCTCCGCGCAGATGTCCACCGCGCCCTCGGCGACCATCATGTAGGGCCAGAAGTCGCCGTACGCGCGGGTCCGCCACACCTCGCGGGTCAGGTCCAGGAAGCCGTCGAGGCGGCTCTGCGCCTCCCAGCCGGAGAGCGAGGAGTACGCGAACGAGGCGTCCTCCATCCGCGACACCTGGGACACGTGGATCCGGGAGGCCGAGGTCAGGCTGCGGCCGGTGAACGCGCCGTGGCCCTTCGCCGCCCACCAGCGACGGCCCAGCGCGGGCGCCGAGACCACGCCGACGACCGGCTGGAAGCCGCCCTCGCCGGCCTCCATCAGCGCGATCAGGGTGGCCCAGACCGGAACGCCGCGGACGTAGTTCTTGGTGCCGTCGATCGGGTCGATCACCCAGCGGCGGGGGCCGGTGCCCTCGACGCCGTACTCCTCGCCGAGGATCGCGTCCCGTGGGCGGGCGCGCTGGAGCTGACTGCGGATCAGCTCCTCGGCGGCCTTGTCGGCCTCGCTCACCGGCGTCATGTCCGGCTTGGTCTCGACCTTCAGGTCGAGCGCCTTGAAACGGGCCGTCGTCGCGGCGTCGGCGGTGTCCGCCAGGACGTGGGCGAAACGCAGGTCATCGAGGTAGTCGGCCATGGCGGAACCGTATCGGCCGGGCGCGCGGACGGGCCACACGGGGCGGAGAGCGGTTGACGGGGCAGGAGGGAGGTGAGGGTCCGGAGGCCTTGACAGTGCCTCAGGGCCCGTCAAGTCTGGGGGCGCGGGCCCTCGGGCCTCGCCGCCGGGCGAGCCCCGGCCCACCGCCCGGCGAGCACGGGGAGCACGGGGAGGCGACGCGACGATGCGCACGGCACGCGAGACGCTGCTGGAGGCCGCCGGGAGAGCGCTGGAGCGGGAGTCCTGGGCGACGGTACGCATGGTCGACGTGGCCGCCGAGGCGGGAGTGTCGCGGCAGACCCTCTACAACGAGTTCGGCAGCAAGGAAGGCCTGGGCCGCGCGCTGGTGCGGCGGGAGGCCGACGCGTACCTGGCGGGGGTCGACCGGGCGCTGGCCTCGCACGCCGACCCCCGGGAACGGCTCGCGGCTCTCGCCGAGTGGACGGCGCGGGCGGGGCGCGGCGGGGCGCTGGCCCGGGCGGTGCTCACCGGGTGCTGGACCGAGCGGCTGCCGTCGCCGGTGCTCACCGCGGTGCCGTCCTCGGCGAGCGCGCCGGCGCAGCGGCGGGCGGACGGCGCGCTGCCGTCCCCGGGGGAGCTGGTGGCGTCCGCGCGGGAGCGGGCGGTGGCGGCGCTGGGGTCGCCGCCGGGGGCGGGGAGGGTGTGCGAGTTCGCCCTCCGCCTGGGCCTGTCCTGTCTCCTCGCCCCACCGCCCCCCGGCACCTCCGCCGCCGACCTGGTCCGCACCACCCTCCCCCGCCGCGACCCGGCGTGAGCCCACGCCGGTCGCGGCCCGGACGTCACGCCGCGACCGGCGTGAGCGCACGGCGTCGCGGCCCGGACGTCACACCAAGGTGGCGGTCCAGGTGGTCACCGCGTCGGTGACGAGGCGGAGGGCGTCGTCCTGGGTCAGGGGGGCGCGCTTGGGGACGGCGAAGCCGTGGTCGGCGTGCGGGACCACCGCGGCGGGGCGCAGGCCGGCGGGGAACTCCTCGGGACGCCCGAACGGGTCGGCGCCGCCCTGGACGACCAGCAGCGGCACGGTCACCCCCGCCAGCTCCTCGGCCCGGGACCGCTCGGGCCGCCCCGGCGGGTGCAGCGGGAAGCTCAGCGCCAGCACCGCGGCCGCACCCAGTTCCCCGGCGGTCCGGCAGGCCACCCGGGCTCCCGCGCTGCGGCCGCCGGACACCACCGGAAGCTGCTCGCGCACCAGGGCCGGCCACACCCCGCGCCACCCGGTGTCCAGCGTCCGGGGCGCCGGGGCCACCTTCTTCCCCGCCACCCGCCACGGCTGCTCGACCAGCGCCACGCTCACTCCGTGCCCGGGCAGCGCCTCCGCCAGCGCCCGCAGGTCCCGCGCCTCGATGCCGCCCCCGGCGCCGTGGCTCACGGCCAGGACCAGCCGGGCGTCCGCCGCCCGCCGCCAGGTGATCCGGGCCTGCCCGGCCTCGGTGTCCACCAGCTCGGTCACGGGGCCGCCGCAGGGCACGGGCTCGGTCGCGGCTTCGGTGACGGGCCCGGTCTCCCTCGCGGCGTCGGTGTCGGGCTCGGTCTCGGGGTCGCGCACGGTTCCTGCCTCGGGGCGCTCGAAGGGATCACAGTGACCGCGGCGGTCGCGGCGATCACGGTGACCGCGACGATCGCGGTGATCGGGGTGATCGGGATGATCGGGGCTCACGTCAGAAGAGTGTGCCCTCCTCCGGCCCCGACAGCTCCTTCAGCAGCTCCGGTCCGTTGTTGCGGACGTTGCTGACCGCCGTGGACACCGGGTAGGCGCGCATCAGGCCGGCCGGCGGCGGGGTGAGCAGGCCGCGCAGCTCGTCCGGGTCGTCGCGGCGCGGGTCGAGCCAGGCGTCCCAGCGGTCCGCCGTGAGCATCAGCGGCATCCGCGGGTGGATCTCCGCCAGGGTCCGCGGCCCCTCGGCCGGGGCGACGGCCAGCGGTGAGGTCTCCGCCTCGGTGGTGATGACCGAGCAGGTCGCCCACCAGGCCAGCGGATGGTCGTCCGGCAGGGTGCGGTCGCGCCAGAACTCGTAGAGCCCCGCCATGGCGAAGACGGAGCCGTCGGCCGGCGTGACGAAGTACGGCTGCTTGCGCGGACGCTTCCGCCGCCCCTCGACCTCCAGGTCCCGCTCCTCCTTGCCGGTGACCCACTCGTAGTAGCCGTCGGCGGGCAGCACGCACCGGCGGGCGGCGAAGGCCCGGCGGTAGGAGGGCTTCTCGTGCACCGTCTCGGCCCGCGCGTTGATCATGCGGGCCGCGCCGTCGGGGGACTTGGCCCAGCTCGGCACCAGACCCCACTTCAGGCGGCGCAGCTGCCGTACCGGCCGGGGGTCGCCGGACCCCTTGACCGGGCGGTCCAGGACGGCGAACACCTCCTTGGTCGGCGCGACGTTGTAGTCGGGGGAGCCGGGTTCCTGCCCGGGGGCGTAGGACTCCTCCGGATCGTCGCCCGGCGTCCCCGGGCCGGGGCGCAGCGAGGGGAGTCCGGCCTCGACGCCGAAGATGTCCGCGAGGTCCTCCGGAGCCCGCGAGGATGCATACCGTCCGCACATACGTGCCACACTGCCAGGCCGGGCGCCGCCCGGGCCACCGGCTTCCGGAAGACGCCCCACGGACCGCGTGCCCCCACCGCACGCCCATCCCGCGAAGGAGACCCCAGCGATGGACCAGGTGCTCGGCCGCCAGCCCGACCCCGACCTGTGGGTGGTGGTCGCCACCGCCGCGGCCGCCCTGGCCGTGGTGCTGCCGAACGCCGTCTGGCGGGTGGCGCGCAACGCCGTCACCATCGCGCACGAGGGCGGCCACGCCCTGGTGGCCCTGCTCACCGGCCGCACCCTCACCGGGATACGGCTGCACTCCGACACCAGCGGCCTCACCGTCAGCCGGGGCAAGCCCCGCGGGATCGGCATGGTGCTCACCGCGCTGGCCGGCTACACCGCCCCGCCGCTGCTGGGCCTGGGCGGCGCGGCGCTGCTCTCCGAGGGCCGGATCACGCTCCTGCTGTGGCTGGCCACCGCGCTGCTGCTGGTCATGCTGGTGATGATCCGCAACGTGTACGGCGTGCTCACGGTGCTGCTCACCGGCGCCCTGTTCCTCTTGGTCTCCTGGCAGGCGGGCCCCCAGGTGCAGGCCGCGTTCGCCTACGCGGTGGTGTGGTTCCTGCTGCTGGGCGGCGTCCGGCCGGCCTTCGAGCTCCAGCGGGAGCGGCGCCGCAACCCCACCGGCGCGTCCGACGCCGACCAGCTGGCCTCCCTCACCGGCACCCCGCCCGCGCTGTGGCTCTTTCTCTTCCACGTCGTGTCGCTCTGCTCCCTGATGGGCGGAGCGCGCTGGCTGCTCGACCTCTGAGCGTCCGCGTCTCGCACTGTGGGCCTCCAGTGGGCGGAAAGCCGCTACCACGGACCTGTTTCGACGATATTTCCGCGCTTTTGATCAGGAATCTCCTGTGCGGCCAGCCACTAGAGTGGGCTGTATGACCGTTCACTCCCCGCAGCAGACCGACCTCTGGCCCGCCCCCACCGCGAGCGGGCCCGTCGACGCGACGGTCCACGTGCCGGGATCGAAATCGGTCACCAACCGCGCGCTGGTGCTGGCCGCCCTGGCCTCCGAGCCGGGCTGGATCCGCCGCCCGCTGCGCTCCCGCGACACCCTGCTGATGGCCGAGGCGCTGCGCGCGCTCGGCGTCGGCATCGAGGAGACCATCTCCTCCAACTCCGCCGCCACGCCGGCCGCCACCCCCGGCGGCGACAAGGCCGGCGAGGCATGGCGGGTCATCCCCGCCCCGCTGGCCGGCCCCGCCTCGCTCGACGTGGGCAACGCCGGCACGGTCATGCGCTTCCTGCCGCCGGTGGCCGCCCTCGCCGACGGTCCGGTCCGCTTCGACGGCGACCCCCGCTCCCACGAGCGCCCGCTGCACGGCGTGATCGACGCGCTGCGCGCCCTCGGCGCCCGGATCGACGACGACGGCCGCGGCGCCCTGCCGCTGACCGTGCACGGCGGCGGCGCCCTGGACGGCGGGCCGGTCGAGGTGGACGCCTCCTCGTCCTCCCAGTTCGTCTCCGCCCTGCTGCTCTCCGGCGCCCGCTTCAACCAGGGCGTCGAGGTCCGGCACACCGGCGCCACGCTGCCGTCGCTGCCGCACATCCGGATGACGGTGGACATGCTGCGTGCCGCCGGCGCCCAGGTGGACACCCCCGAGTCCGGCGGCGAGGCGAACGTCTGGCGGGTGACGCCCGGCGCCCTGCTCGGCCGCGACCTGACCGTCGAGCCGGACCTGTCCAACGCCCAGCCGTTCCTCGCCGCCGCCCTGGTGACCGGCGGCCGGGTGATCGTGCCGGACTGGCCGGAGCGCACCACCCAGCCCGGTGACCGGCTGCGCGAGATCTTCACCCGGATGGGTGGATCCTGCGAACTGAAGGAGTACGGCCTGGAGTTCACCGGCTCCGGCCGGATCCACGGCATCGACGTGGACCTCTCCGAGGTCGGCGAGCTGACCCCCGGCATCGCCGCGGTCGCCGCCCTGGCCGACTCGCCGTCCACCCTGCGCGGCGTCGCCCACCTGCGCCTGCACGAGACGGACCGGCTGGCCGCGCTCACCAAGGAGATCAACGGACTCGGCGGCGACGTCACCGAGACCGCCGACGGCCTGCACATCCGGCCGCGCGCGCTGCGCGGCGGCGTGTTCCACACCTACGACGACCACCGGATGGCCACCGCCGGCGCGATCCTCGGCCTGGCCGTCGAGGGGGTCGAGATCGAGAACGTGGCGACCACCGCCAAGACCCTGCCCGACTTCACACACCTGTGGACAGGGATGCTCGAGGACCGGCGGTAAAGGGCACCTCATGCGTCGCTACGGCAAGCACACCGACGAGGACGACATCCGCAGCCGCCCCAACCGCAAGGGGAACCGGCCGAGGACCCACATCCGCCCCAAGCACGAGGACGCCGCCGAGGGCTTCGTCCTCACCGTCGACCGCGGCCGGCTGACCTGCCTGGTCGAGGACACGGTCGTGACGGCCATGAAGGCCCGGGAGCTGGGCCGCAAGGCCGCCGTGGTCGGCGACCGGGTGGCCCTGGTCGGCGACATGTCCGGTGCGAAGGACACCCTGGCGCGCATCGTCCGCATCGAGGAGCGCGCCTCGGTGCTGCGCCGCACGGCGGACGACGACGACCCCTACGAGCGGGTGGTGGTCGCCAACGCCGACCAGCTGGCCATCGTCACCGCCCTCGCCGACCCCGAGCCGAGGCCGCGGCTGATCGACCGCTGCCTGGTCGCCGCCTTCGACGGCGGGCTGACGCCGCTGCTGGTGCTCACCAAGTCCGACCTGGCGTCCGCCGACAAGATGCTCGAGCTCTACGGGGCGCTGGACATCCCGTACGTGGTCACCAGCCGCGAGGAGCTGGAGACCGGCGGGGCCGCGGACCGGGTCCGCGAACACCTGGCAGGCAAGGTCACGGCCTTCGTCGGGCACTCCGGCGTCGGCAAGACCACGCTGGTCAACGCCCTGGTGCCGGAGGAGCGCCGGCGGATCACCGGCCACGTGAACGCGGTGACCGGCCGCGGCCGGCACACCACCACCTCCGCGCTGGCGCTGCCGCTGGAAGGGGCCGAGGGCTGGGTCGTCGACACGCCCGGCGTCCGGTCCTTCGGCCTCGCGCACGTCGATCCCTCCCGCGTCATCAACGCCTTCCCCGACCTGGAGGCCGGGACCGCCGACTGCCCGCGGGCCTGTAGCCACGACGAGCCCGACTGCGCCCTCGACCGGTGGGTGGCCGACGGCCACGCCGACCCGGCGCGGCTCTACTCGCTGCGCCGGCTGCTCTCGACGCGCGAGCGGCGCGAAGGGGACTGACCGGGCATTCCGGGCATAATCACGTCCACCGGCCACCCCGCGGCGCGGGAGCGGTCGGAGCGGTCACGGACGTGATTGATGCGGAGGACACCCCATGGCGTGGCTGCTGGTCGTGATCGCCGGACTGCTCGAGACCGGGTTCGCGGTCTGCCTCAAGCTCTCGAACGGGTTCACCCGGCTCTACCCGACGATGGCCTTCTGCGCCTTCGCGCTGGGCAGCTTCGGCCTGCTGACCCTGTCGCTCAAGCGGCTGGACGTGGGCCCCGCGTACGCGGTGTGGACCGGCATCGGGGCGGCCGGCACGGCGATCTACGGCATGGTCTTCATGGGGGACGTGGTGTCCGTGCTGAAGATCGTCTCGATCAGCCTGGTCATCATCGGCGTCATCGGCCTCCAGCTCTCGGGCTCGGCCCACTGACTCCGAGGCGGCGGGAATGCCACGGGGGAGCGTGAGGTTGAAGGGGGAGAACAACACGTTCTGACCAGTCGTCCCGGGAGGAATCCGCCGCATGGGATCCGTCGCGTGCCCCAGTCGTCGCGCCACCGACCTCGAATGGTCGGTGCTTCCCTCGACCCGCACCGGCGCAGCCCGGCGGGCGGCCGGGGGGGAACGTCGTCTATTCTCCGATTCGAGTGGTACGACGCTGGAGGAGGTGGGTCCGGTCACCGGGACCGACGCGGAGCAGCCCGCGAGCGCCGAGGGCGCCGAGGGCAGGCGGACGACCGAGACGACCGAGGAGCGCAGCGCCCGGTTCGAGCGGGACGCGCTGGAGTTCCTCGACCAGATGTACTCGGCCGCGCTGCGCATGACGCGCAACCCGGCCGACGCCGAGGACCTGGTGCAGGAGACCTACGCCAAGGCGTACGCGTCCTTCCACCAGTTCCGTGAGGGCACCAACCTCAAGGCCTGGCTGTACCGGATCCTCACCAACACGTTCATCAACTCCTACCGCAAGAAGCAGCGGGAGCCCCAGCGCAGCGCCGCCGAGGACATCGAGGACTGGCAGCTCGCGCGCGCCGAGTCGCACATGTCGACCGGTCTGCGCTCCGCCGAGTCCCAGGCGCTGGACCACCTGCCGGACTCCGACGTGAAGTCGGCCCTGCAGGCGATCCCCGAGGAGTTCCGCATCGCCGTCTACCTGGCGGATGTCGAGGGGTTTGCCTACAAGGAGATCGCGGACATCATGGGGACACCCATCGGTACGGTGATGTCCCGGCTGCACCGGGGCCGCCGCCAGCTGCGCGGCATGCTCGAGGACTACGCCCGCGACCGCGGGCTCGTCCCCGCCGGCGCCGGAGAGTCGAACGAAGCGAAAGGCTCGGGCTCATGAGCTGTGGAGAGCCGCACGAGACGGACTGCGCGGAGATCCTCGACCATCTCTACGAGTTCCTCGACCGTGAGATGCCGGACTCGGCCTGCACGAAGTTCGAGGAGCACTTCGAGGAGTGCTCGCCCTGCCTGGAGAAGTACGGCCTGGAGCAGGCCGTGAAGAAGCTGGTCAAGCGGTGCTGCGGTCATGACGACGTCCCCTCCGACCTGCGCGCGAAGGTGATGGGCCGCATCGAGCTGATCCGCTCGGGCGAGGTGGCGCACGGCTCCGCGATGCCGGACGTCGACCAGCAGGGCGCGACGGTGACCCCCGCGTCATCCGGCGACTCCTGACCGTTCACCCGTACGTGCTAATCCGCGGGTCATAGGCCCGCGGATTCACCTATCAGGCCCCCCGTACCCCTCTCAGCCGCTCTACGCTCCGGTGCAGAACGGGCACGAACCGGACCGCCCCGGTCCGGCCGGGGAGGGGACGCCATGGGGTCTGTTCCGGCGGCATCGGTGCCGGCCGGCGCGCGTGTCTACGCGGCTGCCGCCGTACTGGCCGCCGGCGCCTGCCTGGCGTCGCTCCCGCACCTGCGCACGCCGTGGTGGGCGGTGACGCTGCTGGCCGTGGTCTACGCCGGCTGCGGGCAGGCGGGGCGCCGGGCCGGCATCGACGCCTTCTACCCGGTGCTCCTGGCAGCCGCCTTCCTGCTCCCGCCGCCCGCCGCGGCCCTGGTCGCGGTGCCGGGCTCCCTCCTCTCCCCGGTCGCCGACCCGCCCAGACTGCTGAGGCGCCTGTGGCGCGCCGCCGTGCTCTGCCTGTCCGTCCACGCCACCGCCTGGACGTACTGGGTCCTCGGCGGCCGCGACGCCGTGGTCTCCTCCCACCTCCCGCGCGCCCTGGCCGCCGCCGCCCTCGCCGTGCCGGTCTTCTGCCTGTGCGCGGCGCTGCTGGACGGCGGGATGAAGGCGCTGGCCGACCGGGTCCCGGCCCGCGACCCCTGGTGGCGGCAGTTCGTCCGCTCGCTGCCGCCGATGGCGGTGCACGGACTGGCCGGCGTGCTGATGGCCGTCCTGTGGCGCTCCCCGGACGGCCCCGCCGCCGCCCTCCTGGTGCTGCTGCCGATGTACGTCACCTGGTGGGTGTTCGCCCACTCCGACCAGGAGCGCACCGCCCACCGCTCCACCGTGCGGGCCCTGGTGCGGGCGGTCGACCTCAAGGACAACTACACCCGCGGGCACAGCGAGCGGGTCGGCCAGGCCTCGGTGATGATCGCCCGCGAACTCGGCATGGCCGACGACCGCGTCGAGGTCATCCGCTTCGCCGGCATCCTGCACGACGTCGGCAAGATCGGCGTCCCCACCCGGCTGCTGCGCAAGGACGGCCCGCTCACCCCGCAGGAACGCCGGGCGATCGAGCTGCACCCCGAGTACGGCCACGAGATGACACGCGGCATCGGCTTCCTGGAGGAGGCGCGGGCGGCCATCCTCCACCACCACGAACGGCTCGACGGCAGCGGCTACCCGTACGGGCTGGCGGGCGGTCAGATCCCCGAGTGCGCCCGGGTGGTCGCGGTCGCCGACGCCTTCGACGCGATGACCTCCACCCGCTCCTACCGCCGCGCCCGGCCGGTGCCGACGGCCCTGGAGGAACTCGCCCGGTGCGCCGGCACCCAGTTCGACCCGCGGATGGTCACCGCCCTCACCCGCGCTCTCGACCGCCACGGCTGGAACCCCGTCGTCACCTCCGACGACCCGGCACCGGCCCCCGCTCCCCGGGAGCCGGCACCCGACGGGGCCCGCACGGCGACGGCGCCCGCCCCGGCGCACCCCACCGCACCGGGGGAGCCCGCCGCATCCGCCGACTCCACCCCACCGGCCGAAGCCGCCGCACCCGCCGCATCCGCCGAGCGGGCCGAACCCGCCGAGCGGGCCGAACCCGCCGAGCGGGCCGAGGCCGGTGTCGCCGGGCGGGGCGCCGGGCCGGCCGCCCCGCGCGGTGAGGGCGGTCGCCCGTGAAGCCGCCGCGCACCCTCCTCCCGCGCCCCGGGGCCGCACCGCGGGCCGCGGTCCACCTCGCCGCCGCGCTGCTCGCCGCGGTCTCCCTCGCCGAGGCGCTCTGGCACGGTGTCGCCGACCGCGAGAGCGCCTGCGTCTTCGTCCTCTTCATCGCCTTCGGCGAAATGCTGAGGCTGCCCGAGTGCCTGCCCGAGGAACGCGACCCCGCCCCCGTCGGGGCCGCGGCGGCGCTGGCCTACGCCCTGCTGGCCCCGCCCTCCGTCACCCAGGCGGTCGCCGTGGTCGCCGTCGCCACCCTCGCGGGGAGGATCGGGCACATCGCCCGGCCCCGGCCCGGCGGACGGCCCACCGCCGACCACCTGGCCCGCCGGGTGCTCTCCGCCGGGTTCATCGCCGTCTGCTGCCGCCCGCTCACCGTGCCCGCCCCGGACGCCCCCGGCCCCGGACCGTGGCACGTCCTGACGGTGATCGTCGTGCTGCTGCTCGCCGCCCTCGCCGACTCGGTGACCGGGGCGGTCCTCAGCCGCTCCCGCACCGGCCGGGCGTTCGGCCCGCTGCTGCGCGAGGAACTGCGCGGGACCACCCGGATGAGCTCGGTCACCGGCTCCTCGGGCATCGTGATCGCCCTCGCCGTGGACGCCGCCGGACTGTTCGCCCTGCCGGTCTTCTGCGTCCCGCTCCTGCTGGCCCAGCTGGCCTTCCGCCGGTACGCCGCCGTCCGGGCGACCTACCGGCAGACCATCGCCTCCCTGGCCCGCGCCACCGAGGTGGCCGGCTACACCCCGCAGGGCCACGCGCACCGGGTCGCCTCGCTGAGCCTGGCCGTCGGCCGGGACATGGGGCTGACCGGCAGCGACCTCACCGTGCTGGAGTACGCGGCGCTGATGCACGACATCGGCCAGCTCGCCCTCGTCGACCCCGTCCCCGACGGGGCCACCACCCGGCTGTCGGCGGCCGAGCAGCGGCGCACGGCCCTCCTCGGCGGCGCCGTCGTCCGCCAGACGGGCGTGGACCCCCGGGTGGCCGCGGTCGTCGAGTCGCAGGCCGAACCCTGGACCCGGCAGCCGCGGGCGGCGCGCATCGTGCGGGCTGCCAACGCCTACGACGAGATGGCCCAGCGCGCCGGAGGCCCGGGGGCGTGCCTGCGCGCCCTGGAGGACCTGCGGCTGGGCACGGCGGGGACCTACGCCCCCGACGTGGTGGAGTCGCTGGCCAGGGTGGTGCTGCGGGACCCGGCGGGTGCGGCGGCGCCGGTCGCGGGCGGTGCGACGGAGCGCGGAACAATCCGGTCTGAGCCCGCCCCCGGCTGGGTAACCCATGGGTAATGAGCGACCGTCCGACCGTCCGTGGTTGGATGCGGGAGAGCGGGCCCACGGGGGCAGGGACCGGTCCGCTCCACAGAACTGGCAGGCGGGAATCGTGAGGATCTTCGGCAAGGGACGGCACCGGCCCTCCGCCTCCTGGCGGCAGGCCACGGACCGCGCGTTCACGCTGATCGGGGACGGCCGCTACGAGGACGCCGGCGCGCTGCTGACGCGCGCCGCGGACCTCGAGCCCTGGCTGTCCGAGTCCTGGTTCAACCTGGCCCTGCTGCACAAGTTCCGGCACGACTGGGAGCAGGCCCGCGCCGCCGGGCTGCGCGCGGTGGCGCTGCTGGACCGGGACACCGGGGCCCCCGACTGGTGGAACGTCGGCATCGCCGCGACGGCCCTCCAGGACTGGCCGCTGGCCCGCCGCGCCTGGCAGGAGTACGGCCTGCGGGTGCCCGGAGGCGCCGCGGACGCCGGGGCGCCCACCGGGATGGACCTCGGCAGCGCGGCCGTGCGGCTCTCCCCGGAGGGCGAGGCCGAGGTGGTGTGGGGCCGTCGTCTGGACCCGGCGCGCATCGAGGTGCTCTCCATCCCGCTGCCGTCCTCCGGGCGCCGGTGGGGCGAGGTGGTGCTCCACGACGGCGTCCCGCACGGCGAGCGGACCACGGCCGGCGGGCACAGTTTCCCGGTCTTCGACGAGATCGAGCTCTGGGCGCCGTCCCCGGTGCCGACCTGGGTGGTGCTGCTGGAGGCCGCCTCGGAGGAGGACCGGGACGCCCTGGAGGCGCTCGCCTCCGACGCCGGATACGCCGCGGAGGACTGGTCGAGCTCGGTACGGCTGCTGTGCCGGATGTGCTCGGAGTCGCGGATGGCGTCCGTCGAGGGCGACGGCGAGCACCTGGACCCGCACGACCACAGCGAGCCCGGCCAGCCCGGCCCGCTCGGGCACCGCACCGACGGGCAGCTGTGGGTGCCCGAACGCGAGTGCGGGGTGGCCGCCCCGGCCGGCCTGGTGCGCGGTCTGCTGGACGGCTGGGTCGCCGACAGCCCGGACACCCGGGGCTGGCGGGACCTCGAAGAGGTCTGCTGACGGCCAGGGGGCCGCGGGCGCGCCCGGCCCCGTAGGCTATGCCTCTGTCAGAGGCGGGAACACTGAGGAAGGCGTACGTCGGGCATGGCGCAGCAGGAGACCGATCAGCAGCACGCGGGCGTGCTCCCCGTGGACGACGAGGGTTACGTCATCGACACCCAGGACTGCGAGGAGCGCGAGAGCGCCTACCGCGAGCGCGGCACCTCGCGTCCGATCACGGTCGTCGGCAACCCGGTCCTGCACAAGGAGTGCCAGGACGTCACCGAGTTCGACGACGAGCTGCGCAAGCTGGTCGACGACATGTTCGCCAGCCAGCGCACCGCCGAAGGCGTGGGCCTGGCCGCCAACCAGATCGGCGTGGACCGGAAGGTCTTCGTCTACGACTGCCCGGACGACGAGGGCGTGCGCCACGTCGGCGTGGTGTGCAACCCGAAGCTGGTGGAGCTGCCGGCCGACCGCCGCATCCTCGACGACAGCAACGAGGGCTGCCTGTCGGTGCCGACCGCCTACGCCTCCCTGGCCCGGCCGGACTTCGCCGAGGTCACCGGCCAGGACGAGCACGGCAACCCCGTCAAGGTGCGTGGCACCGGCTACTTCGCCCGCTGCCTCCAGCACGAGACGGACCACCTGTACGGCTACCTGTACATCGACCGTCTCTCCAAGCGCGAGCGGAAGCAGGCGCTGAAGCAGATGGAGGAGAACGAGCCGCGCTACCCCGTGGTGCCGAACGACTGACGCGGGGCGTCCCGCGGGCGGACACGGAGAAGGCCGGGCTGCGAGCAGCCCGGCCTTCCGTGTGTGCGGTGCTTCGGCGACCGGTCAGATGCCGCAGTTCGGCGCGGACCAGTACGGCGACGGGTCGAACGCCACGTGGGTGTGGTCGTTGTGGCCGGGGTAGCCCGGGCCGAGGATCTCCGAGAAGCCGTGGACGCGGGCCTGCTTGGCCAGAGTGCAGAAGCTGGGCGAGCCGGTCAGGTCCGCCGCGTCTCCGTAGAGGTGCCGGCTGGAGGACGCGCCGCCCGCCGCGTTGTTGCAGGAGACGGAACGGAAGCCGCTGGAGACGGTGATGGCGACATCACCCAGCGCGTGCCGCATCGCCTCCAGCTTCCACATGGTGCGCAGCGCGTTCGACTTGGCCGTCGCGGCGCTCACGTTGCCGCCCGACCAGTCCGAGTTGCACTTGTTGAGCTCGGCGTAGGTGAAGTGGGCCGGCGTGCAGTCGGCGTCCTGCAACGCGTAGATCTTGTTGAAGGTGTTCGCGCCGGCGACGCCGTCCGCGGCAAGACCGTACGCGGACTGGAACTTGGCGACGGCGGCCTTGGTGCGGGCGCCGTACACGCCGTCGTAGGAGAGCCGCTCTCCCGAGGTGACCCAGCCGGCGACGCGGATCTGGAGCTGGGTGACGTCGGCGCCGCTGGTGCCCTCCGAGAGCGTGCGGCTCCACGTGTAGCACTCGTCGGCGTGCGCGGTGCCGGCGGTGGCTCCGACGCCTACCACTGCACCTGCCAGGATCATGACAAAGCTGATGAGCGCGCGGGACATGCGTCTGATCATTCCGGCCTCCTGACCGTCGATCGGTGGGGGCGGCGCCGCGCGATCACGTGGCGCCGCTGCAAGGGTGGGTCCGGGGGGCTACGCGCGTCAACACCGCCTGCGCGCACGCCTGTTGAGGTTCCGGTGACGGAACGGGGCGCTCCGGGTCAGATCGGGAGCTCGTACACCAGCAGATCGATGTCGACCGTCTCGGGGACCGGGTTCCAGTCGCGCAGGGGTGCGCGCACGAAGCCCAGACGCTCGTAGAGGCGGTGGGCGGCGAGCATCTTCGGCTGCGTGGACAGGACCAGTCTCCGCCGCCCGCCGAGGGCGCGGGCGCGGTCGGCGCAGCAGCGCACCAGGGCCTCGCCGACGCCGCGGCCGCGGGCGTGACGGGCGACGGCGAGCATCCGTATCTCGGCCTCGTCCGCGGCGGCGATGTCGGCCAGGGGACCGCCGGCCACGAAGGTCACGCCGCCCAGGAGGCGGTCGCCCTCCGCCGCGACCAGCACCTCGGCGCCGGGGGCGGCGGCGCGGGACCGTACGTCGCGCAGGGTGCGCAGGTAGGAGTCGCTCCCGCCGAAGGCGAGCAGCCCGTCGTCCAGGTAGGCGGCGGCGGTGATCGCGCCGAGGGCCTCGTGCTCGCCCTCCCGGACGGGGCGGATGGTGAAGTCCATCCGCCCAGCATGCCCGAGGGTCCGGCGGGCGGACGGACGGGCCCGGGAATGCCGACGGCCCCGCGCACCGGGGTACGCGGGGCCGTCGGACAGGACCTGGGCGTCGGGTCAGTGCGTGGCCGCGGTGAGCGGCGGCATCTCGGGGTCGACGCCGGGGTCGCCGGAGTCGGCGGTGTAGTCGGACGGGCTGGTCTCGTCGACGCCGTCCGGGGCCTTGAGGGCGCGGAAGGCGAAGGTGAGGACCACCGTGACGATCAGGTTCAGCACGATGGCGGTGAACCCGATGTAGCCGATCTCGCCGATCAGCGGCATCTCCTTGGCGGAGCCGCCGAAGTGCGCCTGGGTCGGGGAGGAGACCGTGTACGCCTGGTAGGTGCCGTAGACCATGCCGACCGCCCAGCCGGCGAGCAGCGCCCAGCGGTGGAACCAGCGGGTGAACAGGCCGCCGACCAGGGCCGGGAAGGTCTGCAGGATCCAGATGCCGCCCAGCAGCTGGAAGTTGATCGCGACCGTCTTGTCCATGGTGAGGACGAAGGCGAGCGCGCCGACCTTGACCAGCAGGGAGACGATCTTCGAGACCTTGGTCTCCTGTTCCGGGGTGGCGTCCGGCTTCAGGAAGTCCTTGTAGATGTTGCGGGTGAACAGGTTCGCCGCGGCGATGGACATGATGGCCGCCGGGACCAGCGCGCCGATGCCGATGGCGGCGAAGGCGACGCCCGCGAACCAGCTCGGGAACATGTTCTCGAAGAGCTGCGGGATGGCCAGCTGGCCGTTGGCCACCTTGATGCCGGCCGCGATCGCCATGAAGCCGAGCAGCGCGAGCAGGCCCAGCATCAGGGAGTACAGCGGCAGGATGGTGGTGTTGCGGCGGATGACCTCACGGCTCTTGGAGGACAGCGTCGCGGTGATCGAGTGCGGGTACATGAACAGCGCGAGCGCGGAGCCGAGGGCCAGGGTGGCGTAGGTCCACTGTCCCGGCTCGGCCGGCACCAGGGCGCCGGTCGGCTTGCCGGTGGCCTCGTTGATCGTCTCGAACTTGCCGCTCGCCGCCTCGAAGATGGCGTCGAAGCCGCCGAGCTTGATCGGGATGTAGATGATCGCCACGGCGATCACCAGGTAGATCAGCGTGTCCTTGACGAACGCGATCAGCGCCGGGGCGCGCAGGCCGGAGGAGTAGGTGTAGGCGGCCAGCACACCGAAGGCGAGCAGCAGCGGCAGGTCCTTGACGAACCAGTGCGTGTTCTCGCCGCCGCCGACGCCCATCACGTCCAGCACGGCCTGGATGCCGACGAGCTGGAGCGCGATGTACGGCATGGTGGCGAGGATGCCGGTGACCGCCACCGCGAGGGACAGGCCCTTGGAGCCGTACCGGCCGCGGACGAAGTCCGAGGTGGTGACGTAACCGTGCTTGTGGGACACCGACCACAGGCGCGGCAGGAAGGTGAAGATCAGCGGGTACACCAGGATCGTGTAGGGCACCGCGAAGAAGCCGGCCGCGCCACCCGCGTAGATGGCCGCCGGGACGGCGACGAAGGTGTACGCGGTGTAGAGGTCACCGCCGAGCAGGAACCAGGTGATCCAGGTGCCGAACGAGCGGCCGCCCAGGCCCCATTCGTCCAGCGAGTTCTCGTTGGCGGCCCTGCGCCACTTCGCCGCCAGGAACCCCATCACCGTGACGGCGACGAAGAAGAGGCAGAAGAC
Source organism: Streptomyces sp. NPDC002734 (assembly GCF_040295685.1). Lineage (NCBI taxonomy): Bacteria > Bacillati > Actinomycetota > Actinomycetes > Kitasatosporales > Streptomycetaceae > Streptomyces > Streptomyces sp. NPDC002734. Next base: position 55,928 of record NZ_JBEOVU010000035.1, on the reverse strand, counting down.
GACAAGCGCAACGACGTTCACGCCCTCGTTCACGACGACGCACCCCCGTCCTGGGTGGAGGAGTTACCGGAGGCGGCCCGGGCGCGCTGGTCGCGGCGCCACAGGACGTAGGCGACCATGGTGAGGGCGGTGGATATCAGCACCCACGCCATCTGGTACCAGTAGAAGAACGGGATGCCTATGAAGGTCGGTTCGACCTTGGCGTAGGACCCCACCCATAGCATCGCCACGAAGGGCGCGAGCAGGCACAGGGCGATGACGACCCGCATCGGGGTCACCGTTCCTCTGCCTGCTCCTGACGTTTCGGACATCGACAGCTCCATTGCCGCTGGCTGATTGGCGTCGGCAATGTATGTGACGAAGAACGCAGGTGGGAAGGCTCGTCCCGGTTGCGAATCGGTAAGCGGCCCGACGGGCGCGACGAACGGTCGCTCAGGCCTCCGGACGCCGCAGCCGCGCCACGAACTTGTAGCGGTCGCCCCGGTAGACCGAGCGCACCCATTCCACCGGTTCGCCGCCCATGTCCAGGGAGTGGCGGGAGAGCATCAGCATCGGCAGGCCCACGTCGGTGCCGAGCAGGCCGGCCTCGCGCGGGGTGGCCAGCGAGGTCTCGATGGTCTCCTCCGCCTCGGAGAGCCGGACGTCGTAGACCTCGGCCAGCGCCGTGTAGAGGGACGTGTACTTGGCCAGGCTGCGGCGCAGGGCGGGGAAGCGCTTGGCGGACAGGTGCGTGGTCTCGATGGCCATCGGCTCGGAATCGGCCATGCGCAGCCGCTCGATGCGCAGCACCCGGCCGCCGGGGGTCATGGCCAGCAGCCCGGCCAAAGTGTCGTCGGCGGTGATGTACCCGACGTCCAGCAGCTGCGAGGTGGGCTCGAGGCCCTGGGCCCGCATGTCCTCGGTGTACGAGGTGAGCTGGAGCGACTGCGCGACCTTGGGCTTGGCGACGAAGGTGCCCTTTCCCTGGATGCGCTCCAGCCGCCCCTCCACCACCAGTTCCTGAAGGGCCTGGCGGACCGTGGTGCGGGAGGTGTCGAACTCCGCGGCGAGGGTGCGCTCCGGGGGGACCGGGGTGCCGGGCGGCAGCGTCTCGGTCATCTCCAGCAGATGCTTCTTCAGGCGGTAGTACTTCGGCACACGTGCGGTGCGGACGACGGCTCCGCCCTCGCCGGCCGCGCTGCTGACCTCGGTGCTCATCTTCCGCCTCTCGTCGGGGCCTTCCGTGGGGTGGGAGGAGAGCGCCTACGCTCCGTGATCCCCGCGAAGATCCTGTATACCGCCGGTCGTTCGCTTTGGTCTAGTCCATAGCGTCACCGCGGCGATTGGTCTACCTCGTCGCGCATCCTCGCGCCTGGACCCCGAGAGGGGCCAATCCCGCAGGAACCCTGCATATCTCGGAAGCGTCACGGACGCCCACGGCCTGCTGCGGACTGCTTGACAGCCCTATTGGTCTGGGCCAAGCTCCCCCTACTGGTCTACACCATTGGTCCAGGTCCCGGCCCCACGGGCAGTACACGGCGGCAGCACACATGCGCTTGGCACCGAGGCGGGCAGGGGGGAACGTGGCATCCCTGAGGAGGGTGGCGTGAAGCGCAAGCTTGCAGCCGCGACGGTCGTCGCGGGCATGATGGTCTCCATCGCGGCGTGCGGTGGCTCTGACGGCGGGACCGACGAGGCGAAGTCCGGCAAGGACGGGTTCAAGGGCCAGACCCTGACCGTCTGGGCGATGGACGGATCGACTCCCAAGCAGTGGCAGAAGGACCTGACCGCCGAGTTCGAGAAGAAGACCGGCGCCAAGCTGAAGATCGAAGTCCAGCAGTGGAACGGGATCCAGCAGAAGGTCACCACCGCCCTCTCGGAGAGCAACCCGCCGGACGTCCTCGAGATCGGCAACACCCAGACGCCGGCCTACGCGGCCACCGGCGGTCTCGCTGACCTGACGGACCTCAAGGCCGAGATCGGCGGCGAGTGGACCGAGGCCCTCAACAAGTCCTCCGTCTACGAGGGCGTCCAGTACGCCGCTCCCTGGTACTTCGCCAACCGCGTGGTGATCTACAACAAGGAGATCTGGGAGAAGGCCGGCGTCAAGGAGACGCCCAAGACGCGCGACGAGTTCTTCAAGGCGCTGGACGCCATCGACAAGAAGACCGACGCCGAGCCGATCTACCTGCCCGGCCAGAACTGGTACTTCTTCACCGGCCTGACCATCGGCAAGGGCGCGGAACTGGTGAAGCAGGACGGGGACAAGTGGGTCTCCAACCTCTCCGACCCGAAGGTCGCCGAGGCGGCGGAGCTCTACAAGAAGTTCCAGGCCTACTCCAAGGCCCCCAAGGACAAGGACGAGGCCACCCCGCAGCAGGGCGAGGTCTTCGGCAAGGGCAAGGTCGGCGCCTTCATCGGCATGGGCTGGGAAGCCGGCATCGCCATCGAGGCCGACAAGTCCATCGAGGACAAGATCGGCTACTTCACCATCCCGGGTGAGACCGCCGACAAGCCCGAGGGCGTCTTCCTCGGCGGCTCCAACCTGGCCGTCGCCGCGGGCAGCAAGAAGCAGGAGCTCGCCAAGGAGTTCCTGAAGCTCGCCCTGTCCGACAAGTACGAGGGCCAGCTGGCCAAGGAGAACGGCGTCCTCCCCAACAAGGAGGCGCTCAACTCCAACCTGACCGGCAACGCCGCCGCCGAGGCCGCCGCCCCGGCCGCCGCCTTCGGTGGCACCACCCCGCTGATCCCGGACTGGGCCGCGGTGGAGAACGACCCCAACCCGATCAAGGCGTACCTGACGGCCGTCCTGAACGGGAAGACGCCCGCCGAGGCCGCCAAGCAGGTCGAGGGCGAGATCAACAAGCGTCTCGCGCAGACCAGCTGAGTGATGTGACGCCGGGGGCGGCTGCGGCCGCCCCCGGCCACGTCTCGACGACTTCACGGAGAGTGTTGTGACTGCGCAGACCGAGCGCGTGGACGCGGACCCGGCTGCCGGGTCCCCCGTGTCCGTCAAGATCCCGAACAGCTCGGGCGGGAGCCGCCCGAAGCGGCGCGGCGAGTCGTCCGCCCCCTACCTGCTGCTGATCCCCTCGCTGCTGGTGACGGCGGTGCTGCTGGGCTGGCCGCTGCTGAAGAACCTGGTCATCTCGTTCCAGAACCTCAACCCGCGCCAGCTGATCCTCCACCTGACCGAGTGGGCCGGGTTCAGCAACTACCAGGAGGCGCTCGGCAGCGACGTGTTCTGGCGCGTCACCCTGCGGTCGATCGTCTTCACCTCGATCAACGTGGTGCTGATCATGATCCTCGGCACCCTGGTCGGCCTGCTGCTGGCCCGCCTCGGCCGCCGCATGCGGACCCTGCTGCTGCTCGGCCTGGTGCTCGCCTGGGCCATGCCGACCGTCGCCGGCACCACCGTCTTCCAGTGGCTGTTCGCCCAGCGGTTCGGCGTCGTCAACTGGATCCTGGCCGAGCTCGGCTGGACGTCCATGGCCGACTACAACTGGTTCGGCAGCCAGGTCTCCACCTTCTCGGTGGTCATCCTGCTGATCGTCTGGCAGTCGATCCCGTTCGTCGCGATCAACCTCTACGCGGCGACGACCACCATCTCCAAGGAGCTCTACGAGGCGGCCTCGCTGGACGGCGCCGGCGCCTGGAAGAGCTTCACCTCGGTGACCTTCCCGCACCTCAAGCCGTTCCTGTGGGCGACGACCTTCCTCGAGGTCATCTGGGTCTTCAAGGCCCTGACCCAGGTCTACGCCATCAACCGCGGCGGCCCGGACCGGCTCACCGAGATCCTCCCGCTCTACGCCTTCGTCGAGGGCCCCGGCAACCAGCACTACGGCATGGGCGCGGCGATCTCGTTCCTGACCATCGCCATCCTGCTGGTGCTGACCGCCTACTACCTGCGTACCGTGCTCAAGCAAGGGGAGGACGAGCTGTGAACCGCTCGCTGTTCGCCCGCACATGGCCTGGCACCCTTGCCGTGCTGCTCTTCGCCGTCTTCGTCTTCCCCGTCTACTGGATGTTCTCCACCGCGTTCAAGCAGCGCGGGGACATCATCTCGGAGACCCCGGTCTTCCTGCCGCTCGACGGCACGCTGGAGAACTTTCGCACCGCGTTCGGCGCGGACCACTTCTGGACGCTGGTCGGCAACTCCGTCACGGTCACCGTGTCGGCCGTGCTGCTGTCCCTGCTCATCGGCCTCGCCGCGGCCTTCGCGCTGGCCCGGATGAAGTTCAAGGGCCGCCGCGGCTTCGTGGTCGTCTTCATGATCGCGCAGATGGCCCCCTGGGAGGTCATGGTCATCGCGATCTACCTGATCGTGCGCGACGCCGACCTGCTCAACAGCCTGCTTCCGCTCACCGCGTTCTACATGGTGATGGTGCTGCCCTTCACGATCCTGACGCTGCGCGGCTACGTCGCCGCGGTGCCCAAGGAGCTGGAGGAGTCCGCGATGGTGGACGGCTGCAGCCGGCCGCAGGCCTTCGTCAAGGTGATCTTCCCGCTGCTGGCGCCGGGCCTGATGGCGACCTCCCTGTTCGGCTTCATCACCGCGTGGAACGAGTTCCCGATGGTGCTGATCCTCAACAAGGACGTCGAGATGCAGACCCTGCCGCTGTGGCTCACCAGCTTCCAGACCATCTTCGGCCACAACTGGGGCGCCACCATGGCCGCGTCCTCGCTGTTCGCCCTGCCCATCCTGATCGTCTTCGTCTTCCTGCAGCGCAGGGCCGTCGCCGGGCTGACCTCGGGCGCGGTGAAGGGGTGACCCGCCGATGACCACCACGGCACCACGCATGGACACGCTCACCCGGGACGCGCTGACCGTGCTCCAGCCCGGCTTCACCGGGACCACCGCCCCCGACTGGCTGCTGCGCCGGCTCGGCGAGGGCCTCTCCTCGGTCGGCCTCTTCGGACGCAACATCGACTCCCCGGAGCAGCTCGCCGCGCTCACCGCGCAGCTGCGCCAGGAGCGCGAGGACGTCCTGGTCGCCATCGACGAGGAGGGCGGCGACGTCACCCGGCTGGAGGTCCGCACCGGCTCCTCCTTCCCCGGCAACAACGCGCTCGGCGCGGTCGACGACGTCGACCTCACCCGCCGGGTCGCCGCCGAGCTGGGGCGGCGGCTCGCCGAGTGCGGCGTCAACCTCAACTGGGCGCCCTCCGCCGACATCAACTCCAACCCCTCCAACCCGGTGATCGGGGTGCGGTCCTTCGGCGACGAGCCCGGGCCGGTCGCCCGGCACACCGCGGCCTACGTCGAGGGGCTGCAGTCCGCCGGCGTCGCCGCCTGCACCAAGCACTTCCCCGGGCACGGCGACACCGCGGTCGACTCGCACCACGCGCTGCCGCGGATCGACGCCGACGCGGACCTGCTGCGGGAGCGTGAACTCGCGCCGTTCCGGGCGGCCGTGGCGGCCGGGTCGCGGGCGGTCATGAGCGCGCACATCCTCGTCCCGGCGCTCGACCCGGAGCTCCCGGCCACCCTGTCACAGCGGATCCTCGGGGGACTGCTGCGCCAGGAACTGGGCTACGACGGGCTGATCGTCACCGACGGCATGGAGATGCGCGCGATCGCCGACACCTACGGCATCGAGCGGGGCAGCGTGCTCGCCGTCGCGGCGGGCGCCGACGCCATCTGCGTGGGCGGCGGCCTCGCCGACGACGACACCGTGCGACGGCTGCGGGACGCCCTGGTGGACGCGGTGCGCACGGGGGACCTGCCGGAGGAACGGCTGGCCGACGCGGCGCGGCGGGTGCGGGAACTGGCGGCCTGGACGTCGTCCGCCGCGGCCCTCGCCCGCACCCGTGGTCCGGCGCCCGCGCCCGAGGTCGGCCTGGACGCCGCGCGCCGGGCGGTACGGCGCACCGTGGGCGGGCAGGGGTTCGCCCCGCTGACCGGAGAGCCGTACGTCGCCTCGTTCACGCCGGTGGCCAACATCGCGGTCGGCGACGAGACGCCGTGGGGCATCGCGGCGGAGCTGCGGCGCAGGCTGCCGGGGGCCGAGGCGGGCAACTTCAGCGGCGACAGGGCCGGTGAGGAGGCGCTGGCCGCCGCGGGCGCGCGGCGGATCGTCGCCGTGGTGCGGGACGAGCACCGGCACGGGTGGATGGGGCGGGCGCTGGACGTGCTCCTCGCGGCGCGGCCGGACACGGCCGTGGTCGAGATGGGCCTGCCGCAGGCCCCTGCGCGGGGGGCGGTGCACGTGGCGACGCGGGGAGCCGCCCGCGTCTGCGGCATCGCCGCCGCGGAATCCCTCCTCACCGCGTGACCCTCCGACCGCGTGACGGCGCGGCGTGACCGCGTGACCCCCAGGGGCCCCGCGCCGACCCCGAGGGTTCCGCGCACGCGTCGCCTGCCGTCCTCGCGGGGGTTCCGGCCCCCGCGAGCGGCACCCCACCCCGCGCAAGGCTGCCCCTCGCCCCCTCTCGGGGGAGGCGGCCCGGGGTGGGGGAGGGTCAGGCGAGGACGTGGTCGAGGAAGCACCAGCGCCAGGACTCACCCGGCTCGAACGTCCGCATGACTGGATGCCCGGTCTCCTCGAAGTGCGCCGACGCGTGCTTCAGCGGAGAGGAGTCGCAGCAGGCCACGTTCCCGCACTCCAGGCACAGCCGCAGCTGCACCGGATGCGTGCCGGCCGCCACACACCCCTCGCAGGTGTCCGACCGCGGCGCCGGTTCCGGCCGCGGCAGCGAGTCGACGTGCGCGCAGTGTTTCATGGGTCTCAGGTTACGTCTGGTGCGGTCCGAGCACCTGGACAGAGCGAGGTCGGGACCTGATGCATGTGATGCCCCTGCTCCTGCTGATCGCAGGGAGCACCGCCGTGGCCGGGCTCGCGCGGCGGACCCCCGTGCCCGCGCCGCTGCTGCTGGTCACCACCGGCCTGCTGGTGTCGTACCTGCCGGGGATGCCCGAGTACGAACTGAACCCGGAGATCGTCCTGCCGCTGGTGCTGCCCCCGCTGCTGTACACGGCGGCCACCGACAGCTCCTACCTCGACCTGCGGGCCCAGAAGCGGCCGGTGGCGCTGCTCTCGGTGGGCTACGTGCTCTTCGCGACGCTCCTGGTGGGCCTGATCGTGCACACCTTCGTGCCCGGCCTGTCCGCCGCCGGCGCGCTGGTGCTGGCCGCGGTGATCGCCCCGCCGGACGCCGTCGCCGCCACCGCCATCGCCCGCCGGCTGCACCTGCCCGCCCGCGTCACCACCATCCTCCAGGGCGAGTCCCTGGTGAACGACGCCACCGCGATCACCGCCTACAAGGTGGCGCTGGCCGCCGCCGTCGGCGAGAGCATCGGCTGGCTCGGCGGCGGCCTGGAGTTCCTGGTCGCCTCCGTCGGCGGCGTCGGCGTCGGCCTCGCGCTGATGGTGCCGCTGCACTGGCTGCGCACCCGGATGAACGACCCGCTGCTCCAGAACACGCTCTCCCTGGTGATCCCCTTCTTCGCCTACGCGCTGGCCGAGCAGGTCCACGCCTCCGGCGTGCTGGCCGTGGTGGTGGTCGCCCTCTACCTCGGTCACCGCTCCTGGCAGGTGGACTTCGCCACCCGGCTCCAGGAGGGCGCGGTGTGGCGGATGGTCGCCTTCGTGCTGGAGTCGGCGGTCTTCGCGCTGATCGGCCTGCAGCTGCCGGTGGTGGTGCGGGACCTGGGCGACGAGTACGCCGCCGGTCAGCTCGCCTGGTACGCGCTGGCGCTGTTCGTGACGGTGGTGGTGATCCGCTTCGTCTGGGTCTACCCGGCCGCCTTCGTGCCGCGGCTGCTCTCGAGCAGGATCCGCGAACGGGAGGAGAACCCGACCTGGAAGGGCGCCTTCGTCATCTCCTGGGCCGGCATGCGCGGCGTGGTCTCGCTGGCCATCGCGTTCTCCATCCCGGCCACCGTGCACGGCGGCCAGGAGTTCCCCGGCCGCAACCTGATCCTCTTCCTCACCTTCACCACCGTCATCGGCACCCTGGTCGTGCAGGGACTGACGCTGCCGTCACTGATCCGGGCGTTCCGGCTGCCGGGGCGCGACGTCCAGGCGGAGACCCTCGTCGAGGCCAACGCCCAGGCGCAGGCCTCCCGCGCCGCGGAGGAGCGGCTGGACGAGCTGATGGCCGACGAGCGCAACGCCCTGCCGCCGCCGCTCGCGGAACGGCTCCGCAGGGTCATGGAGCGCCGCAGGAACTCCGTGTGGGAGCGGCTCGGCTCGCCCAACCCGGTGACCGGGGAGAACACCGACGACACCTACCGCCGGCTCGCCCGGGAGGTCATCGCGTCCGAGCGGGACGTCTTCGTGCGGCTGCGCGACGCCCGGTACATCGACGACGAGATGCTGCGCACGCTGCTGCTGCGGCTGGACCTGGAGGAGGCCGCCGCGTTCCGCGAGGAACAGGGCACCTGAGGAACAGGGCTTCGGGCGCGGCGCCCGTCACTCCTCCGGGAACGGGCGCCCGGTGATCACCGCGGCGAGCCGGGTCCCCGGCGGGAAGGCGCCCTCCTCGGCCAGGGCGGTCAGCGCGGACAGCAGCTTGGCGACGTACAGCCGCTCCACCGCGAGACCGTGACGGTCCTCGAAGTCCCGCGCGAAGGCCTCCAGTCCGGCCGGGACGCGGGCGAAGCCGCCGCCGTGGAAACGGTTCTCCATCTCCCACCGGCCCCGCGGCCCGCCGAAGGCCTCCTCCTGGAGCCGCCGCACCTCCTCCGCGAGGAGACCGCCCTTCAGCACCGCCACGCCCACCGCCCGCTGCCCGGGGCCCAGCCCGGCCGCCAGACCCGCCAGCGTGCCGCCCGTGCCGCAGGCCACCGCGGCGACGTCCGCCCGGCCCCGCAGCTCCTCGCCCAGGGCCACGCACCCGCGCACCGCGAGCGCGTTGCTCCCGCCCTCCGGCACCACGAAGGCGTCCGGCGGCGCGCCCGCCTCCCGCAGCAGCCGCTCCAGCACCGCCGGCTCCGCCTTGCGCCGGTAGGACGCCCGGTCGACGAAGCACAGCCGCATCCCGTCCGCGACGCACCGCGCCAGCGAGGCGTTCAGCTCCCGGCCCGCCAGCTCGTCCCCGCGGACGATCCCCACCGTCCTGGACCCGAGCAGCCGCCCGGCGGCCGCCGTGGCCCGCAGATGGTTGGACCAGGCCCCGCCGAACGTCACCAGCGGCCTGCCCGCGGCGGCCCGCAGGCTGGGCGCCAGCTTGCGCCACTTGTTGCCGACCAGGGCGGGGTGGATCAGGTCGTCCCGCTTCAGCAGCAGCCGCACCCCGTGACGGGCGAACCGCCCGTCCGCGACCTCCACCAGCGGCGACGGCACCCGCCCCGGCACCTGGACCTCACTCACCCGCCCATTGTCCCCCGGGCCCCCGACACGGCCCGCACGAGGTCACCGGGGGCGCCCTGTCCACCAGCTCACTTGAGGCGTTCCGCCACCCGCTCGCGGAGCGACTTCATGGTGAAGCCCCGCGGGTCGGTCTTGCCCGGCTGCCACTCCAGGTGCCCGATCACCGACCGCGCCGACCACCCGTGGTGCCGGCAGAGCGCGGCGGCCGCCCGGGCGATCGCGTCCAGCTGCTCCTCGGGCCAGTCGTCGTCCCCGTCGCCGCGGTTCTCGCACTCGAAGCCGTAGAAGTGCCGGTTGCCGTCGGCCTGCGCCTCGTTCTCGGGCGGCAGCGCCCGCTCCGCGATCACCGCGCGCAGCACCTCGTCGTCGCCCAGGCCCGCGTGGTTGGCGCGACCGTAGCCGACCAGGTGGACCGTGCCGTCCTTGGTGATCACGCCGTGGCACAGCGGACCCGGCAGGTCCGGCCTGCCCTCGCGGCAGATCTCCACGGTCCGCCGCGCACCCTCGGTGGCCGTGTGGTGGATCATCACTCCGTGGACCGGCCCCCAGGGGCCGGCCGCGTTGCGATGGTGATCCCGCCAGTCGCCCACCTCCTCCACCGTCAGGCCCTCGTCCTCCAGCAGTTTCAGGAACGTCCTCGCCGCCATGGGCTTGGCCACGACCGCCCTCCTTCGCGCTCGGTGACCGTGTGCTTGCGAAGAGTTATTACCGCCGTCGGGCCGAACGGAATCCACGCCCGAGGTGGTTTCCGGAGCGTGCGGGCGTGTTCGGGGCGCATCCGGACCCGAAGGACGAGACCTGCCCCGTCAAGTACGCGATCAGTCCCGCTCTTTCGGGTAATGGTGCGGACACGCTGCGTCGCCGAGAGTGGAGCTCGTCAACAGGCCCCGGCGCGTTCCATCGGCGCGGGGCACAACCGGGAGGGCATTTCTCTATGTCGGTAGGCGAAGAGGTCCGCACCGAGCAGGACCGGCCGCAGCAGAGTCTCGGCACGGCGGCCGCGCGGAACCTGGCCACCACCACCAAGTCCGCTCCGCAGATGCAGGAGATCAGCTCGCGCTGGTTGCTGCGCACCCTGCCCTGGGTGAACGTGCAGGGCGGCACCTACCGGGTGAACCGCAGGCTCACCTACACCGTGGGGGACGGCAGGATCACCTTCGTCAAGACGGGTGACCAGGTCGAGGTGATCCCGGCGGAGCTCGGTGAACTGCCCGCGCTGCGCGACTTCGAGGATCTGGAGGTGCTCGAGGAGATCGCCCGGCGCTGCCGGCAGCGGGAGTTCGCGCCCGGCCAGATCATCGCCTCGTTCGGCAGCCAGGTGGACGAGGTGCACCTGCTCGCCCACGGCAAGGTCGAGAAGGTCGGCTCCGGCCCATACGACGAGGACGCGGTGCTCGGCGTCCTGGCCGACGGCGCCTACTTCGGCGACCAGTCGATCCTTGACCCGGAGTCCATCTGGGACTACACCCTGCGGGCCGTCACCGGCTGCACGGTGCTGACGCTGCCCCGCCGCGACCTGGAGCAGGTCGCCGAGCGCTCCGAGCCGCTGCGCGACCACCTGCAGCGACAGCGCGCCATCCCCGCCCAGCGGACCAACAAGTACGGCGAGCGGGCCATCGACCTGTCCGCCGGCCACTCCGGCGAGGTGGACATCCCGCGCACCTTCGTCGACTACGAGGCGCGGCCCCGCGAGTACGAACTCAGCGTGGCGCAGACGGTGCTGAGCATCCACAGCCGGATCGCCGACCTGTACAACCAGCCGATGAACCAGACCGAGCACCAGCTCCGGCTGACGGTGGAGGCGCTCCGCGAGCGCCAGGAGCACGAGCTGGTCAACAACCGCGAGTTCGGCCTGCTCCACAACTGCGAGTACGACCAGCGGCTCCAGCCGCACGACGGCGTCCCCGGCCCCGACGACATGGACGAGCTGCTCAGCCGGCGCCGCGGCACCAAGCTGTTCCTCGCCCACCCGCGCGCCATCGCCGCCTTCGGCCGCGAGCTCAACAAGCGCGGCCTGGTGCCGGAGTCGGTCGACGTCGGCGGTCAGCGGGTGCCGACCTGGCGGGGCGTGCCGATCTACCCGTGCAACAAGATCCCGGTGACCGACGCGCGCACCACCTCGATCATCGCGATGCGTACCGGCGAGGACGACCAGGGCGTCGTCGGCCTGCACCAGACGGGGATCCCCGACGAGATCGAGCCCGGCCTGTCGGTGCGGTTCATGGGCATCAACGAGCAGGCGGTCATCAACTACCTGGTGACGACCTACTACTCGGCGGCCGTCCTGGTCCCGGACGCGCTCGGAGTGCTGGAGAACGTGGAGATCGGGCGATGGAGGTGAGCTGACCCCTGCCGGGCGGTGTCCCCGCCCGGCAGGGTGGGGACATTGCGGGGGAGACCACTGTGACGGAAGTGAAGGGAGTTCCCCGAGGGGGGCCATGAGCCACGTGACGACACAGGCACGGGACGGACAGGACGGAGCGCGGGGGGCGCGGGACGGTTTCACCGTGCCGCGGGCGCGCCGGGCCACGGAGGACGAGCCGGCCGCGGACGGCGGACGGGCCGCGGAGGTGGGGCGGGCCGCGGAGGAGGGGCGGGCCCGTGACCGCCCGGGCGGGGACGAACCGGAGGCAGCGGCCCTGCTGGAGCGGGTCAAGGCGGTCGTGGAGCCGGCGCTGCTGCGCGCGGTGGACGGCCTGCCCGGCCAGATCCGCCGCATCGCCCGCTACCACTTCGGCCAGGAGGACGCCGACGGCGCCCCGACGGCTGCCCCCACCGGCAAGGCGATTCGCCCCGCGCTGGTGCTGACCGCGGCCTCCGCGCTGGGCGGAGGCCGCGGACCGGCCGGCGAGGAGGCGGCCCGGGCCGCGGTCACCGCGGCCGTCGCGGTGGAGCTGACCCACAACTTCACGCTGCTGCACGACGACGTGATGGACGGCGACACCACCCGCCGCCACCGCGCCACGGCCTGGACGGTGTTCGGTGAGAGCGCGGCCGTCCTGACCGGGGACGCCCTCCAGGCCCTGGCCTCCCGGCTGCTGGCCGAGGACCCGCACCCCGCGGCGCCCGCGGCGGCGGCCAGGCTCGCCGACTGCGTGATCGAGCTGTGCGAGGGCCAGCAGACGGACACCGCCCTGGAGCGGCGCGACCCGCGCGAGGTCACCGTCGAGGAGGTGCTGGTCATGGCGGAGGCCAAGACGGGCGCGCTGCTCGGCTGCGCCTGCGCCGTCGGCGGCCTGTACGCCGGGGCGGACGAGGAACAGGTCCGGGCGCTGGACGCCTTCGGCCGCCAGGCCGGCCTGGCGTTCCAGCTGATCGACGACCTCATCGGCCTGTGGGGCGACCCCGAACGCACCGGCAAGCCGGCCGGAGCCGACCTGACGGCGCGCAAGAAGTCGCTGCCGGTGGCCGCCGCGCTCGCCTCCGGCACCGCGGCCGGGGACCGGCTGGCCCAGCTCTACGCGGCCCCGCCCGGGCCCGGCGACGACCTGGAGGCGGTGCTGCGGGCGGTCGAGGAGGCCGGTGGCCGGGACTGGGCGCACGTCGAGGCGGCCGACCGGATGGCGCGGGCGATGCACGAGCTGTCCCGCGCCGTGCCCGACCCGGAGGCGGCCGGAGGCCTGCTCGCCCTCGCCGAGTTCGTCACCCGCCGCACCAGTTGACCGCCGCACCGGTGGACCGCGCCACCGGTTGACCGCCGCACCGGTTGACCGCCGCACCGGTCGACCGCCGCACCGGTCGACCGACGCGGTCCGGCCCCGGCGTCCCGCGCCCTCGGGGTGGGCGGCGAGGGGCGCGGGGCCGGCCGCGTGCGGGGCTCCGCCGGGAGATCTACCCTGGCGGTATGGACAGTGACCGATATGTCTGTCCCTCGTGCGGGCGACCCGTACCGATGGTGGTCCGGCGTCACAAGATGATGGGCACCTTCGTGCCCGTGTGGCGTCCCGGCCGCTGCGAGTCCCAGGGATGCCCCGCCAAGGGGCACGCGCCCGACGAGGAGCACCTGCGGGCCCCCGCCGCCGAGGTGCCCCACGAACGAGCCGTCCACCACCGCCGCCGCGGCCGTCGCTGATCCCGTCGACCGCCCGCACGCCCCTCCGGTCGACACCAGCCCGTCCCGCCCCGTCCCGCCACGCCCCGCCCGGCAGTTCGCCGGGCGGGGCGTCGCGCTGCCGTCCCGTCCGGTTCCCGGCGGGCCTGGCGTACGGATCCGGCACCCCTTGCGCGTGACGCGGTTGACGGGTGTGACGGATGGGTACGTCAACCCGGCACAGAGTGACGACGTGCGACGACGCACCCTCTGGACACGCTCCGTGAACAGGTGTTCACTGGGAGTGAGTTCAAGCGACGGGGTCCCGGGGACAGGAATGTCCCGCGCGCGGTAGCGTCACCGCTGAACCATGTATCGCGTTACCCCGGAGGGGCGACTCCCGGGGACCTGAAAACGCTTGTACCACCTTGGAGGTGAGGGTGTCCCAGATCGCAGGCGAGCCCGCGACCCAGGACTTCGTGGAAGTCCGGCTGCCGGCCGCGGGTGCCTACCTGTCGGTGCTGCGGACGGCCACGGCCGGTCTCGCCGCCCGCTTGGACTTCACCCTCGACGAGATCGAGGACCTGCGCATCGCGGTGGACGAGGCCTGCGCGATCCTGCTCCAGCAGGCCGTGCCGGGTTCGGTCCTCAGCTGTGTGTTCCGGCTGGTCGACGATTCGCTAGAGGTCACGGTCTCGGCGCCGACCACGGACGGGAACGCCCCGTCGCGCGACACCTTCGCGTGGACGGTCCTGTCGGCCCTGGCGGGCAAGGTCTCGTCCGCCGTGGACGAGGACCGCACCGTGTCGATCAGCCTCTACAAACAGCGCGGCGCGGGGCCCGGGACGACGTGAGGAACGGGGAGGGGCCGGTGCGGGACGACGAACGCGGCGCCCTCGGGGCCGCGGCCGGAGCGGACGGGCGGGCGGACGGAGCCGACGGGATTCCCGGGCAGGCCCGGCCGCATCCGGACGAGGCGACCGAGCCGAGCGGCGTGCCCGGCAGGCCTCGCACGACGGGGGAGACCGGGCGTCGGGGGGCTCGGGGAAGGGCTACGGGCAGGGCGATGAGCGAGCAGGACCGGGATGCCGGACAGGGTGCGGGCACCGCGCCCCGGGCCGAGCGCGGCCACGAGCCGGCCGCGGACGCGGCGGTCTCCGCCGCGCCCGCCGGGGCGGAGGGCGGCCACGAGGCGGCGTCGGACCACCAGCGGCCCGCCGGGCAGTCGTACCACGAGGCCGTCGAGGCGGCCCGTGACCCGGGCCGCCGGCAGACCCGTGAGGAGCGGGTGGCGCAGGACCGCAGCGCCGCGCGGGCGCTGTTCGTCCGGCTGCGCTCGCTGGAGCCCGGCACGCCCGAGTACGGGGAGCTGCGGGACCGCCTGGTGCGCATGCACCTGCCGCTGGTCGAGCACCTGGCCCGCCGGTTCCGCAACCGCGGCGAGCCCCTGGACGACCTGACGCAGGTCGCCACCATCGGGCTGATCAAGTCCGTGGACCGCTTCGACCCCGACCGGGGCGTGGAGTTCTCCACCTACGCCACGCCCACCGTGGTCGGCGAGATCAAGCGGCACTTCCGCGACAAGGGCTGGGCGGTGCGGGTACCGCGGCGCCTCCAGGAGCTGCGGCTGTCGCTGACCACGGCGACCGCCGAGCTCTCCCAGACGCACGGCCGGTCGCCGACGGTCCACGAGCTCGCCGAGCGGCTGGGGATCTCCGAGGAGGAGGTGCTGGAGGGGCTGGAGTCGGCCAACGCCTACTCGACCCTCTCGCTGGACGTGCCCGACACCGACGACGAGTCGCCGGCCGTCGCCGACACGCTGGGCGCGGAGGACGAGGCGCTGGAGGGCGTCGAGTACCGCGAGTCGCTCAAGCCGCTGCTCGAGGATCTGCCGCCGCGCGAGAAGCGCATCCTGCTGCTGCGGTTCTTCGGGAACATGACGCAGTCGCAGATCGCGCAGGAGGTCGGCATCTCCCAGATGCACGTCTCCCGACTGCTGGCCCGCACCCTCGCCCAGCTCCGGGAGAAGCTCCTCGTCGAGGAGTGAGCCGGGAGCGAGCCGGGAGTTAGCTGGGCGTGAGCCGGGGAGCGGGCAGAGCGGTGGGCCGAGTGGCGGGACGCCCGCCTACTCGCCGCCGGGCCCTCGCACCCCGAGGGCCTGGGCCGTCGCCGGGTGGACCAGCAGGACCAGGCCCACCACGGCGGCGGCGCCGAGCAGGATCCCGGCCCAGATGGCCACGCTGTCCGCCTGGAGCAGGCTGTACGCCACCGGGAGGGCCAGCAGCTGGGTGATCACCGCCGGCCCGCGGCTCCAGCTGCGCCGGGCCAGCAGGCCGCGCGCCGCGGTGAGCGGCAGCAGGGCGAGCACCAGCAGCGTCAGCCCTCCGGTGACACCGGACCGGACATCGCCGTCGCCCGCCCCGAGGGCGATCATCGCGATGCCCCCGGCCAGCAGGGCGAGTCCCTCCAGCCCGGAGATCGCCGCGGCGGCGGTCAGCCGTCCGGGCCGCGGGCCCTCGGACTTCTCCGGGTCGGCGGGCGGGCCGGCGGGGGAGGGGGAAGCAGGGGTGGGTTTCCGCTGAGCGCTCACGACGGCCAGGGTAGTCCGTGCGTCGGGACCGTCCGTATGGGCCGGGTACCGATCAGTAGGTAACCTGCACACCATGCGCGCACTCCTCGTGGTCAACCCGGCGGCAACCACCACCAGCGCCCGGACGCGTGACGTCCTCATCCACGCGCTGGCGAGCGAGGTGAAGCTGGAGGCCGTCACCACGGAGTACCGCGGCCACGCCCACGACCTCGCCCGCGCCGCCGCCCGCAGCAAGGACATCGACCTGGTGGTCGCCCTCGGCGGCGACGGCACCGTCAACGAGGTGGCCAACGGACTGCTGCACGACGGACCCGACCCGGAGCGCCTGCCCGGCCTCGCGGTGGTCCCCGGCGGCTCCACCAACGTCTTCGCCCGCGCCCTCGGTCTGCCCAACAACGCGGTGGAGGCCACCGGCGCCCTCCTGGACGCCCTGCGCCAGGGACGGGAACGCACCGTGGGTCTCGGTTTGGCCGAGCCCGCCCCGGGTACCGGGGACGACGGCGCTCCGGTGCGCTGGTTCACCTTCTGCGCCGGCCTCGGCTTCGACGCGGGGGTCGTCGGGAGGGTGGAGCAGCAGCGGGAGCGCGGCAGGCGGTCCACGCACCCCCTGTACGTACGCCAGGTGCTCCGCCAGTTCCTGGGCGATCCGCACCGCACCCGCGGGACGATCTCCCTCCAGCGGGACGGCGAGGATCCGGTGGACGGACTCGTGGTGACCCTTATTTCGAACACCGCCCCGTGGTCGTACCTCGGCAACAAGCCGCTGTACCCCTCGCCCGGAGCGTCGTTCGACAAGGGGCTGGACGTCCTGGGTCTGACCAGCATGTCGACGGTTTCGGCGATGCGCTACGGCAGCCAGCTGGTGGCGTCGACGCCGGACCGGGGGCCGCGCGGAAAGCACGCGATGTCGCTCCACGATCTCAGTGCGTTCACCTTGGTTTCCAAGGTCCCGTTGCCCTTCCAGGTGGACGGTGACCACCTGGGGCTGCGGACGGGCGTGAAGTTCACAGGCGTACGCCGTGCACTGCGTGTGATTGTGTGAGTGGATCCTGCCTTAAACCTTTCACTCGAACGTATTGAGTAGGGTCCACCCCATGGAAGTACGGCTGTGACCTAGCAGACACCGAAGAATCAAAAAAAACTTTCCGGAAGGGGTTGTATCCGCCGCTGAGGTTTGCGAGTCTCTACGTGGCGCTCGGGACGGCCCGACAGACGGCCTCCCGCCAGAGCCCCGAACCCCTCTCCAAGCCAAGGATGGCCTCCCCGGGAAACCGGATTGTGGCCCTTCACTTGTTGGGGGTTTCGTGAAAGCGTTCACATTCACAAGCACTTGCACGAATACACAGGAGAGGTAGCAGCCATGGACTGGCGTCACCACGCCGTTTGCCGCGAAGAAGACCCCGAGCTCTTCTTCCCCATCGGCAACACCGGTCCTGCGCTGCTGCAGATCGAGGAAGCCAAGGCCGTCTGCCGCCGCTGCCCGGTGATGGAGCAGTGTCTGCAGTGGGCGCTCGAGTCCGGTCAGGACTCCGGCGTCTGGGGTGGTCTCAGCGAGGACGAGCGCCGCGCCATGAAGCGCCGCGCCGCCCGCAACCGGGCCCGTCAGGCCTCCGCCTGACAACCCACCCCGCGACAGCCTGAGCTTGGCGGCGCGTACAGCGTGTACGCATCTCCCGCCCCCGAGCCGCAGCGCGCAGTAACCGGGATCTGATCTCGAGCCCCGGACCGTCCTCGGTCCGGGGCTCGAGCCATGTCCCGCCCCGTTCGTGCCCGCCCGTTCGCGACCCGCGGGGCGGGCGCGAGCGTGCGTCACGTCACTTCGGGGTGCGGACCGGGATGTCCAGCAGCACCCGGGTGCCGCCCTCGGGGCCGACCCGGACCATGTCGAAGGCGCCGCCGAGTTCGCCCTCGACCAGCGTCCGCACGATCTGAAGACCGAGGTTGCCGGAGCTGTGCGGGTCGAAGTCCTCCGGCAGGCCCACTCCGTCGTCCAGCACCGTCACCAGGAGCCGCTCGTCGCGAGGCGTTCCACCGCGCACCGCGGACACCTCGACGGCGCCGGTGTCGCCGGGACGGAAGCCGTGCTCGAGGGCGTTCTGCAGCACCTCGGTGAGGACCATCGACAGCGGGGTGGCCACCTCGGCGTCCAGGATGCCGAAGCGCCCGCTGCGCCGGCCGGTGACCTTGCCCGGCGAGATCTCGGCGACCATCGCGAGCACCCGGTCGGCGATCTCGTCGAACTCGACCCGCTCGTCCAGGGTCTGGGAGAGCGTCTCGTGCACGATGGCGATCGAGCCGACCCGGCGCACGGCCTCCTGGAGCGCCTCGCGACCCTGGTCGGAGTCCATCCGGCGGGCCTGGAGCCGCAGCAGCGCGGCGACCGTCTGGAGGTTGTTCTTCACCCGGTGGTGGATCTCCCGGATGGTGGCGTCCTTGGTGATCAACTCACGCTCGCGCCGCCGCAGTTCGGTGACGTCCCGGAGCAGCACCAGCGAGCCGATGCGGGTGCCCTTGGGCTTGAGCGGGATGGCCCGGAACTGGATGACGCCCTCGCTGGCCTCGATCTCGAACTCCCGGGGCGCCCAGCCGCTCGCCACCTTCGCCAGCGCCTCGTCCACCGGGCCCCGGGACGGCGCGAGTTCGGCCGTGGTGCGGCCGAGGTGGCAGCCGACCAGGTCGGCCGCCAGACCCATCCGGTGGTACGCGGACAGGGCGTTGGGCGAGGCGTAGGTGACGACGCCCTCGGCGTCCAGCCGGATCAGCCCGTCGCCGACCCGCGGGGCCGCGTCCATGTCGACCTGCTGGTCGGGGAAGGGGAACGCGCCGGCGGCGATCATCTGCGCCAGGTCGGAGGCCGACTGCAGGTAGGTGAGCTCCAGCCGGCTGGGCGTGCGCACGGTCAGCAGGTTGGTGTTGCGGGCGATGACGCCCAGCACCCGGCCGTCGCGGCGCACCGGGATCGACTCCACCCGGACGGGGACCTCCTCACGCCACTCCGGGTCGCCCTCGCGCACGATGCGTCCCTCGTCCAGGGCCGCGTCCAGCAGCGGACGGCGGCCGCGGGGGACGAGGTGGCCGACCATGTCGTCGTGGTACGAGGTCGGCCCGGTGTTCGGGCGCATCTGCGCGACCGAGACGTACTTGGCGCCGTCGCGGGTGGGCAGCCACAGGACCAGGTCGGCGAAGGAGAGGTCGGAGAGCAGCTGCCACTCGGAGACCAGCAGGTGGAGCCACTCGAGATCGGTGTCGTCGAGATCGGTGTGCTGGCGTACGAGTTCGTTCATGGAGGGCACGACTGCGAGCGTACCCGGGCCGCGCGCGGGCGCCGCACCCACGGGCCGCGGCGCTGGAAGGGACCCTCAACCCTCCCGGCACCGCAGCCCGGAGCAGCGTTCGGCCTCGGGTGTGCGGCCCGGAACCGACCGGTGAGGACCCGGGCGCAGTCAGGGCAGAGAGGCCCGGTTCCTCGGTCCGCCTTCCTGTGCGGGGAAGGCGGCGTCTGTGCGTCCCTGCCTCTCACCCGATTGTGGACCGGCCGCCGGGCCGTGTCCATGGGCAGAGGCGTGGGCTCCCGCACGGTGAAGCCTAGCCCGCCCGGGCCGGATGCGGGAGCGCTCCCGGACGGTTCCCCAGGGCGGCCGTTCTTGCTAGATTGGTCTAAACCATAGGTCTATACCAGGATGGTGGTCCTCGGCGTGGAAGTCGTCATCGTTCCCGACGCGCGGGCGGGCGGCGAGCTCGTCGCCGGCGCCATGGCGTCCCTGCTGCGCGTGAAGCCCGACGCCGTGCTGGGCGTCGCCACCGGCTCGACACCGCTCCCGGTGTACGAGGCGCTGGCCGCGCTGGTGCGGGCCGGCCGGGCGGACGTCTCCCGGGCCCGGATCGCGCAGCTCGACGAGTACGTGGGTCTGCCGGCCGGTCACCCGGAGTCCTACCGCTCGGTGCTGGCGCGCGAGGTGCTGGAGCCGCTGGGCCTGAAGGAGGACGCCTTCCTCGGCCCCGACGGCGGCGCCGCCGACCTGACGGCCGCCTGCGCCGCCTACGAGCGGGCGCTGGCCGAGGCCGGCGGAGTGGACCTCCAGCTCCTCGGCATCGGCACCGACGGCCACATCGGCTTCAACGAGCCGTGCAGCTCCCTGGCCTCCCGGACCCGCCTCAAGACGCTCACCGAGCGGACCCGCGCCGACAACGCCCGCTTCTTCGACGGCGACGTCGCCCAGGTGCCGCGACACGTCATCACCCAGGGCATCGGCACCATCCTGGACGCCCGGCACCTGGTCCTGCTGGCGACCGGCGCGGGCAAGGCGGACGCCGTGGCCGCCGCCGTGGAGGGCCCGCTGGCGGCCGTCTGCCCCGCCTCGGCGCTCCAGCTCCACCCGCACGCCACCGTCGTCGTCGACGAGGCCGCCGCCGCGAAGCTGCGGCTGGCGGACTACTTCCGCCACACCTGGTCCCACAAGCCGGAGTGGCAAGGGCTGTGACCCGCCCGCCGCGGCCCGGGGGAACGGGCGCGGCGGTACGCACGCGAAGGGGCCCGGCTCGTGACGAGCCGGGCCCCTTGCGGTGGAGCCGCGAAGGTCAGGCCTTCTTGGTCTCCCAGAAAATCTTGTCGATCTCGGCGATGAGGTCCAGGGCCTTCTGACCGGTCGCCGGGTCGGTCGACGCCTTGGCGGCCGAGAGGGCCTTCAGCGCGTCGTTGACCAGCTGGTGCAGCTGCGGGTACTTCTCGAAGTGCGGAGCCTTGAAGTAGTCGCTCCACAGCACCGAGACGTGGTGCTTGGCAATCTCGGCGCGCTGCTCCTTGATGATGGTGGCGCGCGTCTGGAAGTGCGGGTCGTCGTTGGCCTGCATCTTCTCCTGCGTGGCCTTGACCGACTCGGCCTCGATACGGGCCTGGGCCGGGTCGTACACACCGCAGGGGAGGTCGCAGTGGGCGCTGACCTTCACGCTACGGGCAAACAGGCGGGAAAGCATGAAGCAATCCTTCCTCGTGATCGTCTTCTCAGGTGGGACATTACTCCGTAGGCCCCGGGAAATCGCGGGTGCCCCCAGGGGCGTACGGCAAAAGTACGGGGTGGGACCGGGACTTCCGGAGGAGTCGAGCTAGGAGGAACGGGCATGACGGAGCAGTCACCGGGCGAGGGCGGGCAGGAGCGGCCCCTGCTGCCCTTCGGCACGGCCGAGGTCACCGGGCCGTCGATGGTGCCGACGCTGCGCCACGGGGACCGTCTGGTGGTGCGTTACGGGGCGCGCGTGCGGCCCGGGGACGTCGTGGTGCTGCGCCATCCGTTCCAGCAGGACCTGCTGGTGGTGAAGCGGGCCGCGGAGCGCCGCGACGGCGGCTGGTGGGTGCTTGGGGACAACGCCTTCGCGGGCGGGGACAGCACCGACTACGGCGTCGTCCCGTCCGAGCTCGTGCTGGCCCGGGTGCTGCTGCGGGTGCGTCCGCGTCCGGCCGGTCAGCGGTCGGTGCCCGCGCTGCTGGGCTGGGCGCTCTCCTCGGTGCGGCCGGTGCTCGGCGCCCGGCCCGGCGAGGCCGCCTCCAGGCGCTTGCGGGCCCGGTAGGCCGCCACGTTGGCCCGGGTGGCGCAGCGGTCGGAGCAGTAGCGGCGGGAGCGGTTGGTGGAGGTGTCCAGGAAGGCGTTGCGGCACGGCGCCGCCTCGCACAGGCCCAGCCGGTTCACCCCGTACTCGGTGAGGTGGAAGGCCAGCCCCATGGCGGCGATGGCCGCGTAGCCGGCCGTCGCGTTGGACGGATGGTCGGCCAGGTGCAGGTGCCACAGCGGGCGGCCGTCCTCGTCGCGGTGGTCGTGGCCGGAGATCTGCGGGCTCACCGGGAACTCCAGCAGCAGCGAGTTCAGCAGGTCGACCGCGAGCGTCTCGTCGCCCGAGGCGGCCGCCTCGAAGACCGACCGCAGCCGGCCCCGCACCGACCTCAGCCGGGTGACGTCGGCGTCGGTGGCCCGCCGGGCCGCGGAACGGTTGGCGCCGAACAGGTCCCGGACGGCGTCCACCGACGTCAGCTCGTCCTTGCCCCGGGCCGGCTCCTCGCTGTTGACCAGCCGGACGGCGTAATCCGAGTAATAGGCCAGTTCCACTTGTCGTCCTTACGCGGGGCTCTGTGGTCTCGCGCGCCCGGCGGTAATGGCCGATCGCGAGTACAAGGTATTACCTCGCGGGAGGGAAAAGCGAAGGGGCGGTGCGGGTCGCCCCGCACCGCCCCTTCGGACGTGCTCAACCGGTACCGGTACCGGCGCCTGGGCCGGGCGGCGTCACAGCACCTTCGACAGGAAGGACTGCGTCCGCTCGTGCCGCGGGTTGGTCAGCACCTCGCGCGGGTCGCCGGACTCCACGACCACGCCGCCGTCCATGAAGACCAGGTTGTCGCCCACCTCACGGGCGAAGCCCATCTCGTGGGTGACGACCACCATCGTCATGCCGGTCTCGGCCAGGTCCCGCATGACGTCCAGGACGTCGCCGACCAGCTCGGGGTCGAGCGCCGAGGTCGGCTCGTCGAAGAGCATCAGCTTGGGGTCCATGGCCAGCGCGCGGGCGATCGCCACCCGCTGCTGCTGACCGCCGGAGAGCTGCGCGGGGTAGTTCCCGGCCTTGTCGCCCAGGCCCACGCGCTCCAGCAGGTGGTGCGCCCGTTCCCGGGCGGCCGCCTTGCTGACGCCCTTGACCTGGATCGGCGCCTCCATCACGTTCTCCGCCGCGGTCATGTGCGGGAAGAGGTTGAAGCGCTGGAAGACCATGCCGATGTCCCGGCGCTGGAGGGCGACCTCGCTGTCCTTCAGCTCGTAGAGCTTGTCGCCCTTCTGCCGGTACCCGACCAGCTCGCCGTCGACGTACAGCCGGCCGGCGTTGACCTTCTCGAGGTGGTTGATGCACCGCAGGAAGGTCGACTTGCCGGAGCCGGAAGGGCCGATGAGGCAGAACACCTCGCCCTTCCTCACCTCCAGGTCGATGCCCTTGAGGACCTCGACGTGGCCGTACGACTTGTGGACGTTGTCGGCCTTCACCATGGGGATGCCGGAGGATCCCGTGGTGCCCGCCGTCTTGCTCAGCTCGGTCATGCCGCCGCTCCCTTCCGGCTCGACACGGACAGGACCGTGCTCCTGAACGACTGCCACGGGGTGGGCGGCAGCTGCCGGCTGGAACCCTGCGCGTAGTGCCGCTCGATGTAGTACTGGCCGACGCTGAGGATCGAGGTCATCACCAGGTACCAGGCGGCCGCGAGGAAGTACATCTCCACGGGCGCGCCCGAGACCTGGCCGATGTCCTGGGTGATGCGCCACAACTCCGCGTACTGGACCACCGAGACCAGCGACGTGGTCTTCAGCATGTTGATGACCTCGTTGCCGGTGGGCGGCACGATCACCCGCATGGCCTGAGGGATCACGATCCGGCGCAGGGTCTTCGAGTGGCTCATGCCGAGCGCGTGCGCCGCCTCGGTCTGTCCCTCGTCGACCGACATCAGACCGGCACGGCAGATCTCGGCCATGTAGGCGGCCTCGTTGAGGCCCAGACCCAGCAGCACCGTCAGGAGCGGGGTCATGAAGTCCGACCACTCGTCCTTGTACAGCGGACCGAGCACGATGTACTCGAAGACCAGGCCGAGGTTGAACCAGACCACCAGCTGCACCAGGACCGGGGTCCCCCGGAAGAACCAGATGTAGAACCAGGAGACGGCCCGGGTCACCGGGTTCTTCGACAGCCGCATCACGGCGAGCAGCACGCCGCCGACGATGCCGATCAGCATGGACAGCACGGTCAGCAGGAGCGTCTTGCCGACGCCCTCGAGCACGCGGTCGTCGAAGAAGTAGTCCGGGATCGCCCCCCAGTTGATCCTGCCCTGGGAGAACGCCCACACGATCGAGCCGAGGAGCCCGATCGCCACCAGGGCGGAGACGTACCGCCCGTAGTGCCGGACCGGGATGGCCCTGACGGCCTCCGGCCCGGCCGCGGGGGCCGGACCTGCCGTCTTGTCGATGTCTTCAGTCACGGGACTTGCCTTTCGCGTGGCCTACGGCCGCTGGAGCGGTCACTTGCCGCCGTTGATCACGGCTTCCGTGACAGCACCCTCGGAGGCGCCCCACTTGTCCAGGATCTTCTGGTACTCGCCGCTCTTGATGACCGCGTCCAGGGCCGCCTTGAGGGCGTCGCGGAGCTTGGCGTCGTCCTTGGCGACGGCGATGCCGTACGGGGCCGCCTCGACCTGCTCGCCGACCAGCTGGAAGTCGTTGCCGCCGCCCGAGGTCTTCACCGCGTACGCGGCGACCGGGAAGTCGGAGGAACCGGCGTCGGCGCCACCGGCGCGCAGACGGGTCTGGGCCTGCTGGTCGTTGTCGAAGGCCTCGAGGGTGATCTTCTTGCCCTTGCCGCACTTCTTCGACTCGGACTTCGCGAGGTCCTCGGAGACTGTGCCGCGCTGGACGACCAGCTTCTTGCCGCACAGGTCGGCCCAGGTCTTGATGCCCTTGTCGTCGCCCTTCTTGGTGTAGATCGAGACACCGGCGGTGAAGTAGTCGACGAAGTCGACGCCCTCGCCGACCTTCTTGCCGGTGTCGGAGTCCACGCCCTCCTGGCGGTCCTTGGTGTCCGTCATCGCCGACATCGCGATGTCGTAGCGGCCGGAGCGCAGACCGGTGAGGAGGGTGTCGAAGGTGCCGTTCTCGAACTCGAACTTCACGCCCAGCTGCTTGCCGAGGGCGTCGGCGAGGTCGGGGTCGATGCCCGCGGTCTTGCCGGAGTCGTCCTTGAACTCGACCGGGGCGTAGGCGATGTCCGAGCCGACCTTGACGACGCCCTTCGCCTTGACGTCCTCGGGGAGCAGGTTGGCCAGCGGGGCGGCGGCCGCGGAGGAGCCGGAGTCCTTGGACTGCTTGGCCTCGGCCTCGTTGGTCTGGTCACCGCAACCGGTGAGCAGCAGCGCGCCGGCGACCGCGATCGCGCCGATCGCAGTGGGGCGCAGCGCGACGGACGGACGACGGGTGGGGCGTGCGGTCATGGTGGGATCCTCCGGCGGGTGGATGGAGTGCGAGCCACCGCCGCGAACACACGGCTTTGGGTGTCGCGCGGGGTAATGACCGCATCCTGCCATTCGGACTCACCCGTTCAGGTGAACTCCCAGGTCAAAATCGCATAACGGACACGCCCGAAAGGCCAAGAACAGGCAGGAGATGGGCGGCACTTCTCCGGTCATATCCGGAACGGACCGAAAGATCTCCCGTCCGTCTCGGGATGCGGACGGACCTGGAAGGCGGCTCGGGCGGCCGTGGGTGGAGTGGGGCGACTTGTCCATCTTTCCGGGCATGAGTCATGTCACTGACGTGTGAGGTTCCCGGTATGGACTCGTCCCCGGGATCGTCGTCGGGTAAGAAAGTTCTTTACACCCCACATCGGGGGCTGGGGCGCGTGTGCGGCGCGCCCGTCGCGCGCGGCCGGTCATGGCATCCCTCCATGGTCGTGCGCGGTGCCCGCCCGCTCCTCACAAGGAGCGGTCACCCTCAACCAAAAAGCCTTAAGGGGTACGACACGTGTCAGCGGAGATCGTCAATCCTCGCAGTGACCACACCATCGAGGGCCAGGACGGCCTCGACTCCATCGACCCGGCGTTCGCCCTGCACCGGGGCGGCAAGATGGCCGTGCAGGCCACCGTGCCGGTCCGGGACAAGGACGACCTGTCCCTCGCCTACACGCCGGGCGTCGCCCGGGTGTGCAGCGCCATCGCCGAGCAGCCCGAGCTGGTCAACGACTACACCTGGAAGTCCTCGGTGGTCGCGGTGGTCACCGACGGCACCGCCGTCCTGGGTCTCGGCGACATCGGGCCCGAGGCCTCCCTCCCCGTGATGGAGGGCAAGGCCATCCTGTTCAAGCAGTTCGGCGGCGTCGACGCGGTGCCGATCGCCCTCGCCTGCACCGGCGTCGACGAGATCGTCGAGACCGTCGTCCGGCTCGCCCCGTCCTTCGGCGGCATCAACCTGGAGGACATCTCGGCGCCCCGCTGCTTCGAGATCGAGGACCGGCTCCGCGAGCGCCTCGACATCCCCGTCTTCCACGACGACCAGCACGGCACCGCCATCGTCACCCTGGCCGCGATGCGCAACGCGGCGCGACTGACCGGCCGGACCCTCGGCCAGCTGCGCGCGGTGATCTCCGGCGCGGGCGCCGCGGGCATCGCCATCGCGAAGATGCTGCTCGAGGCGGGCATCGGGGACGTGGCGGTCGCCGACCGCAAGGGGGTCGTCTCCAGCGACCGGACCGACCTCACCCCGGTCAAGGCCGAGATCGCCGCGATGACCAACAAGTCCGGGATCAGCGGCTCCCTGGAGGAGGCGCTGGCGGGCGCCGACGTCTTCATCGGCGTCTCCGGCGGCACCGTGCCCGAGCCGGCCGTGGCCTCCATGGCGGACAACGCCTTCGTCTTCGCGATGGCCAACCCGAACCCGGAGGTCCACCCCGAGATCGCGCACAAGTACGCGGCCGTGGTGGCGACCGGACGGTCCGACTTCCCCAACCAGATCAACAACGTGCTGGCCTTCCCCGGCATCTTCGCGGGCGCCCTCCAGGTGCGGGCCTCCCGGATCACCGAGGGCATGAAGCTGGCCGCCGCGGAGGCGCTGGCCGCGGTGGTCGGCGACGACCTGGCGGCGGACTACGTGATCCCCTCGCCCTTCGACGAGAGGGTCGCCCCCGCCGTCACCGCGGCCGTGGCGGCGGCCGCGCGGGCCGAGGGCGTCGCCCGGGCCTGACCGGACGGCACCCCGTGCGCGTACCCCCGCGGCCCCCGGCGCCCCCTCGCGGCGCCGGGGGCCGCGGCGCGCGGTCGGGGGCGGTGGCGCGCGGCCAGGGGCGGTGGGGAGCCTCACGCGGGGCGTGACGGCCACGTCACAGTGCCGGATGGTTCCCCGAGGCCCGTGGGCGACCTAGGGTCGAGGTCATGTTCGCTGCCTACGCCGCACGTATCGACCGGGACCAGCCGCTGAACGGACTCGAGTTGGGGGAGCGCCCCGCGCCCGAGGCGCGCCCCGGCTGGACCACCGTCAACGTGAAGGCCGCCTCGCTCAACCACCACGACCTGTGGTCCCTCAAGGGCGTCGGCCTCGCCGAGGACAAGCTGCCGATGATCCTCGGCTGCGACGCCGCGGGCGTCGACGAGGACGGCAACGAGGTCGTCCTGCACTCCGTCATCGGGCAGACCGGCCACGGCGTCGGCCCGCGGGAGCCGCGCTCCATCCTCACCGAGCGGTACCAGGGCACCTTCGCCGAGCAGGTCTCCGTGCCCACCTGGAACGTACTGCCCAAGCCCAAGGAGCTCTCCTTCGAGGAGGCCGCCTGCCTGCCCACCGCCTGGCTGACCGCCTACCGGATGCTCTTCACCAACGCCGGCGTCCGCCCGGGCGACTCGGTGCTGGTCCAGGGCGCCGGCGGCGGCGTCGCGACCGCCGCGATCGTGCTCGGCAAGGCCGCCGGGCTCAAGGTCTTCGCCACCAGCCGCGACGAGGCCAAGCGCAAGCGCGCCCTGGAGCTCGGGGCCGTCGAGGCGGTCGAGAGCGGGGCCCGGCTGCCGCAGCGGGTCGACGCCGTCATCGAGACCGTCGGCGCCGCGACCTGGTCCCACTCGGTCAAGTCGCTGCGGCCCGGTGGCACGCTCGTCATCTCCGGCGCCACCAGCGGTGACGCGCCCTCCAAGGCCGAGCTGACCCGGATCTTCTTCCTGGAGCTCAAGGTGGTCGGCTCCACCATGGGCACCAAGGACGAGCTGGAGGACCTGCTCTCCTTCTGCGCCGCCACCGGCGTGCGGCCCGTCATCGACGAGGTGCTGCCGCTGGACCGCGCCCGCGAGGGCTTCGAGCGGATGGCGTCCGGGGAGCTGTTCGGCAAGATCGTGCTCACCGCGGGCTGACCCCGGCCCCACGCTCACCTCAACCTCCGCCGCCCGGTCCAGGACCGGGCGGCGGAGGTTTTTGCCGTGCCGGTGCCGGTGCGGGTGTGGGTGCGCGCTTGTCAATCAGGGTTGACAAAGGGTCGGTGTGTCAACCATGGTTGACATCATGACGGAAGCAACGGACCTCGCCGAGCGGGCCGGGGACCGCGATCCCCGCGTGGGACTGCGTGCGGTCACCGCACTGCGGAAGCTGCTGGAGCAACTGGAGGCCGTCCAGGTGCGCAACGCGCGCAACCAGGGCTGGTCGTGGCAGGAGATCGCCGCCGAGCTCGGTGTGAGCAGGCAGGCCGTGCACAAGAAGTACGGGAGGCAGTGATGTTCGAACGGTTCACCAAGGACGCCCGGGACGTGGTCACCGGTGCCGTCGAGCACGCGGAGCGGGCCGGCGACGAGCGGGTGGACGAGGGGCACCTGCTGCTCGCCCTGCTGGACCGCAACGGCAGCCGGGGCTCCTTCGGCCTCGCGGCCCTGGGGCTGGCCGAGCGGCGGGAGGCGGTCGCCGCGTCGCTCGCCGCGGCGCGGCGCCGCGGCGGGCTCACCGGCCCCGACGTCGAGGCGCTGTCGGGTCTGGGCATCGACCTGGACGAGATCGTCTCGCGGGTGGAGGCCACCCACGGCGCGGGAGCGCTCGAAAGCAGGAAGGGGCTCGGAGGCCGCCGCAAGCTGCGCGGGCACCGGCCGTTCACCCGGGGAGCGAAGAGCGTCCTCGAACAATCCCTGCGCGGAGCCCTCGCCCACCGCGAGCGGCACATCGGCGACGAGCACCTGCTGCTCGCCCTCGCCGGCGGCCCCGGCATCGCCTCAGGCGTCCTCGCCGAGCACGGAGTGACCCCGGAGGCGCTGGAACGGGTGCTCTGGGGCGGGGGAGAGGCCGCCGCGAGCTGACAGGGCCACGCCCCGGCCAGGGCCACGCCCCGGCTCCGACCGGGCGGGAGGCGCCGACGGGCGGCACCCGCCCGGTCAGGAGGCCGGGTCGGTCAGGGGGCGGGGTCGGTCAGGACCGCGGGGCGTGGAGTATCGCGGCGATGCGGGCGGCCGCCGTGGCCAGGTGCGTGCGGGCCTCGGAGACCTGCTCCGAGGTGACCCCGTGGTCGCGGGCGGCGTCACGGACATCGTCCCGGAAGCGGTCCAGCAGGCGCTCCAGGTCACGGGAGGGGTCACCCGTGCCGCTCTCGTGGGCCCACTGCGGTTCGTAGCCGACCTCCAGCCCGTCGGCCACCGGAGCGAAGACGGGCCCCGGGACGTCGGGTACGGGGGCGGGAGCGGGCTTCGTGGTGGAGTCCGCGGCGGCGGGCGTCGCGTCCTCCTCCACGGGGGCGGGCCTGCCGAAGGGGCCGTTCTTGCCGAACGGACCGAACTGGCCGAACTCCTTGGTGAGCTCGGACAGACCCTCGCGCAGACCGGTGGGCCAGTCGCCGCGGGCGAAGTGGTCCTGCACCTGCTCCTGGACCTTGCGGGCGATCCGCTCCACCTCCTGCTGGGCCTCCCGGGCCTGCCGGCGGGCCCGGTCGGCCTCCTCGCGGGCGCGACGGCTCTCGTCCTTCGCCCGGCGGGCCTGCTCCTTC
This sequence comes from Streptomyces sp. NPDC002734, assembly GCF_040295685.1. Classification (NCBI taxonomy): domain Bacteria; kingdom Bacillati; phylum Actinomycetota; class Actinomycetes; order Kitasatosporales; family Streptomycetaceae; genus Streptomyces; species Streptomyces sp. NPDC002734. The sequence continues at coordinate 26,500 of NZ_JBEOVU010000035.1, read as the reverse complement.
CACTCGTGGCGGGCCCGGCGCATCTCCTCCTTGGCGGCCTGCCAGGCGTCCTTGTCGCCGAAGCCGCCGCCCTCGGTGAACGGGCCGAACGGGCCGCCCTTCGGGCCGCCGCCCCGCGCTGCCCGCGGGCCCGTGCCCTGGTTCGTGCGGCCCGCGGCGGCGCGCATCTCCCGGCGCAGGTCGCCGGCCGCGTTGCTCACGTCGGTACGGATCTCGGCGGCGAGCTCGGCGACCGACTCGAGGATCTCCACCTCCAGGTCCGCCAGCTCGGCGCTGCGGTCGGCGAGCTCCTGGCGGCCCGCGTCGGTGATCGAGTAGACCTTGCGCCCGCCCTCCGTGGTGTGCGTGACCAGACCCTCGGCCTCCAGCTTGGCCAGGCGCGGGTAGACCGTCCCGGCCGAGGGGGCGTAGAGGCCCTGGAACCGCTCCTCGAGGAGGCGGATCACCTCGTAACCGTGCCGGGGCGCCTCGTCGAGGAGCTTGAGGAGGTAGAGGCGCAGACGGCCGTGGGCGAAGACGGGGGGCATGTCAGAGCACCTTCCCGGTAGGGGCGTCACTCGAGCTGTTGTCGGGAGCCTCGGGGTCCTGTGCGGCGGGCCGCCGGAGCAGGGCGATCGAACCGGAGACGGTGGTCGCCCGGATGCGGCCCTTGCCCGCGCCGAGACGGCCGGTCACCCGGCGCGTGCCGGGCCTGCCGCCCACTCTCAGGTCCTCGAAGGCGTTGGAGATGGAACCGGCGGCGGTGTCCGCGTGCACCTCCGCGTCGGTGGGCTCCGGGAGGCGGACGGCGATCTCGCCCGAGACGTTCGACAGCTTGAGGTCGGCGGGGCCGGTGCGCCCCAGGTCGATCATCACCGAGCCGGTGACGGACTCGGCCCGGACGGAAGGGCTGGAGCCCTCGACGACGGTGAGGTCGCCGCCGACGGAGCTGAAGTGCAGGTCTCCCGTGAGGGCCTGCGCCTCGACGGCGCCGTTGACCGTGGCCGCGGTGACCGGGCCGGCCAGGCCCACGAGGGTGGTGGCGCCGTTGACGCCCTGGACCTCGGTGCGGGCCTTGATGCCCGACACCACGGTGGAGGCGCCGACCGTGCCGATCCGCACGGCCGTACCGGCCGGGACCGCCAGGGACACCACGGCGCGGCGGCGCCAGGAGCTGCGGTTGAACAGCCGGTGGAAGTCCTTCCGGACGAGGTCGCGGTAGGACACCGTCAGCGTGCCGTCCTCGAAGGAGATGTCCAGGGGCTCCCCCTCGACCTCCGACACCTCCAGGCGGGCGCCGGGCTCCTCCGTGCCGACCACGTTCACGGCGCCGTTGACCAGGCGGATGTGCAAGGACGTGACGGGCTCGTCGAACGCGAGCTTGAGCGGCTCGGTCACGGACCACTCGGGCATGCGGACCTCCTCGACAGGACGCGGTGTATCGCGTCTTCTGTCAAACACGATATATCGCGGTGAGGGGAAGTCAAGGTGCTCTTTCGAGTGAGGTTGGAGTGGGTGAACAAAGGGGGAGGAATCGGCTGGGCCGGTCTAGCGTGGCGATCATGGTGAGTGAGTGTGCGGATGGGGCGAGTGGGACCGGCGGGGCCGACGGGGCTGGTGGGACGGGGTGGACCGGTGGGGCGGGGGCGTTGCTGCTCTGCCGGGCCGCGCCGCGGGTGGTGGCTCCCGTGGCGCGGTTGCTGCGGGAGCGGTTGCTGCTCGGCGGGGCCGGCACGGGATGGAGCGTGCTGGTGCCGGAGCGGACGCCGTGGACGGGGGCGGAGGACGGGGTGTCCGCGGGACGGGTCGTCGGCGGCTGGACGTCGTCGGCGCTCGCCGTGGCGGCGACCTGGCCGGTGCTGGGGATGTGGTGGGACGCGGAGGGCAGCGGGTTCGTGCTGGCCTCCGGGTTCCGCCGGGCGGTGGGACTGGTATGGCGGGAGGACGGGACGGTGGTGGGGGCGGGGGCGGCGACGGGCGGGTGGTGGGTCGGCGGGGACGCAGGGGCTGGGGTGGGTGGCGGCGGCGCGGGCGACGGCGGGGCCGGGAGCGGGGCCGACGCGGACGGTGGCGGGGCCTGGGCCGGGGAGGGCGAGGCGTTGGTGCTGGCACTGGTGGGGCGGCTCGGGCTGGACCCGGTGCTGGACGCGGAGCTGCTGGAGGGCCTGAGGACGGCGGACCCCGAGGCCGACGCGGGGGCGCGGCTGCGGGGGCTGCTCGCGGTGCTGACGCGGGCGGGGGTCGCGTTGCCGGCGGGGGTGGAGCCGGGAAGCCCCGCCGGGGCGTTGTGCGAGGCCCTGCGCGGGCGGGCGGGGACCCGGCGGCTGGAATGGCCGGGCTGGCGGGAGGCGGTCCTCGGGGAGCTCGACGTCGCGGGCGGCGGCCGGCTGGGGGCGTGGATGCCGTGGAATGGGGGGTGGCGGGCGAGAGGGCTCGCGGTGGGTCAGGTGGCGGTGGGTGTGCCGATGGTGGTGACCGGGGTGCGGAGAGGGAGGGCGGGGGTGGTGGGCGCCGGGGCGGTGCTTGTCGCGCAGGGGGTGGTGGGGGTGGCGTACGGGGTGCTGCACCGGGCTCGGGCGTGACGTCGGCCTTCACCGGGTGTGGAGGGGCGTCCGCCGTGCGGGGCCGCGCCTTGCCGTCCCCTTGTGGCCTGCACCGGCCGTCCTGGCTCCCGCAGCGCAGCCCGGCTCCCGCTGTGCAGCCTGCGTCGCGTCGGCGTCCACAGCTTGCCTCCCGCCCCTGCGGGCGGCTGGGCCGCCCGGGGGCGACACGGGCGGCACGGGCGGGCGCGGGCCCGAGCCTCCAGGGCGAGCGGTTCCACTCGCCTTGCGCAAGCTGACGGTTCCGTACGCACGTGAGCTTGCCGCAGCGCGAATCGGGCTGAGCCCCGGGGGCAGCACCGTTTGATCCCCCGACCCGCCCCCTCCCCAGGAGGGACTGAGGTTCCGTGGAGCGAGCCGTCTCGCGAGGACGTGGGCCCCTGCGCCCACCCGTGCCGCCCCAGCGGCACGATTGCCCGCAGGGGGTGGGAGCAGACGTGCGGTCTGCTCCCGGCAGCGGCCTTACCCGCAGGTGCCGGGAGCGGGTCACGCGCGGTCGGCACCCTGGACATCGGCCTCGCCCGCCCACAGAGGGAGGGGCGGACGGGGAAAGGGACGCGCCGCGCGGTCGGGCGGGAGGGGGCTACTCGTCGTCCTCGTCGTCGAGGCGGGCGAGCCAGGTGGCGAGGCGTTCGACCGGGACCTCGAAGTCCGGGTTGAGGTCCACGAACGTGCGGAGCTGCTCGGCGAGCCACTCGAAGGTGACCTCCTCCTCGCCGCGTCGCTTCTCCAGCTCCTCGATGCCGCGGTCGGTGAAGTACATGGGGTGGTGTCTCCTGCGCATTGGACGGCTACGGAAGAAAGGGTAAGGCCCGGACCGGGAACCCCGGGCCGGGCCTTACCTGGAGGGCTGGGAGGGCTTACGCCTCGAAGACCTGGTTGAGCAGCTGCTCCTGCTCGGCCTGGTGCCGCTTCGCGGAGCCGACCGCCGGCGAGGAGCCGTGCGGACGCGAGATGCGGCGCAGGCGCTCGGCGGCGGGGACGTCCGCGCCGACCTTCAGGTCGAGGTGGTCGATCAGGTTCAGCGCGATGAACGGCCAGGCGCCCTGGTTCGCCGGCTCCTCCTGCACCCAGAGGTACTTCTCGGCGTTGGGGAACTTGGCGATCTCGGCCTGGATCTCCTCGCCGGCGAGCGGGTACAGCCGCTCCAGGCGGATGATCGCCGTCTCGGTGTCACCACGCTTCTTCCGCTCCGCGTCGAGGTCGTAGTAGACCTTGCCGGCGCAGAAGACGACCTTGCGGACCGCGGCCGGGTCCACCGACTCGTCGCCGATGACCGGGCGGAACCCGCCCGTGGTGAACTCCTCCGCCTTCGACGCGGCGGCCTTCAGGCGCAGCATCGACTTCGGGGTGAAGACCACCAGCGGCTTGTGGTGCGGGTTGTGCACCTGCCACCGCAGGAGGTGGAAGTAGTTCGCCGGCGAGGTCGGCATGGCGACCGTCATGTTGTTCTGCGCGCACAGCTGCAGGAAGCGCTCCGGGCGGGCGGACGAGTGGTCCGGGCCCTGGCCCTCGTAGCCGTGCGGCAGGAGCAGCGTGACGCCGGAGGTCTGGCCCCACTTCTGCTCGGCGGAGGAGATGAACTCGTCCACCACCGTCTGCGCGCCGTTGACGAAGTCGCCGAACTGCGCCTCCCACATGACCAGAGCCTCGGGGCGGGCCAGCGAGTAGCCGTACTCGAAGCCCATCGCCGCGTACTCCGACAGCAGGGAGTTGTAGACGTTCAGGCGGGCCTGCTCGTCCGCCAGGTACAGCAGCGGCGTGAACTCCTCGCCGGTCGCGCGGTCGATGAGCACCGCGTGACGCTGACCGAAGGTGCCGCGCTGCGAGTCCTGGCCCGCCAGGCGGACCGGGACGCCCTCGAGGAGCAGCGAGCCGACCGCGAGGGTCTCGCCCATGCCCCAGTCGATGGTGCCGTCCTCGACCATCGCCGCACGGCGCTGCAGCTGCGGCAGCAGGCGCGGGTGCACGGTGATGTGGTCGGGGATGTTGACCTGCGACTCGGCGATCCGCTTGACGACCTCGCTGGAGATCGCGGTGGTCACCGGGACGGGGAAGCCGGCCTGCGGGTCGTAGGCCTCGGAGGGAACGGGCTGCGCGGTGGCCTCGCGGACCTCCGTGAAGACCTTCTCCAGCTGGCCCTGGTAGTCCTGGAGCGCCTGCTCGGCCTCTTCCAGGGTGATGTCGCCGCGACCGATGAGGGACTCGGTGTAGAGCTTGCGCACCGAGCGCTTCTTGTCGATCAGGTCGTACATCAGCGGCTGGGTGAAGGCCGGGTTGTCCGACTCGTTGTGACCGCGGCGGCGGTAGCAGATGAGGTCGATGACCACGTCCTTGTTGAACGCCTGGCGGAACTCGAAGGCGAGCCGGCCGACGCGGACGACGGCCTCGGGGTCGTCGCCGTTGACGTGGAAGATCGGGGCCTCGATCATGCGGGCCACGTCCGTCGCGTACATCGAGGAACGCGAGGACTCGGGGGCCGCGGTGAAGCCGACCTGGTTGTTGATGACGATGTGGACCGTGCCGCCGGTGCGGTAGCCGCGCAGCTGCGACATGTTCAGGGTCTCGGCCACCACGCCCTGGCCCGCGAAGGCCGCGTCACCGTGTATGGCGATCGGCAGGACGGTGAAGTCCGTGCCGCCCTTGTTGATGATGTCCTGCTTGGCGCGCGAGACGCCCTCCAGGACCGGGTCCACCGCCTCCAGGTGCGAGGGGTTGGCCACCAGCGAGACGGCGATCTGCTCGCCGTCCAGGCCGGTGAAGGTGCCCTCGGCGCCCAGGTGGTACTTCACGTCGCCGGAGCCGTGCATCGACTTCGGGTCGAGGTTGCCCTCGAACTCGCGGAAGATCTGCGCGTAGGACTTGCCGACGATGTTGGCGAGGACGTTCAGGCGGCCGCGGTGGGCCATGCCGATGACGACCTCGTCCAGGCGGGACTCGGCGGCCGAGTCGATCACCGCGTCGAGCAGCGGGATGACGGACTCGCCGCCCTCCAGCGAGAAGCGCTTCTGGCCGACGTACTTCGTCTGCAGGAACGTCTCGAAGGCCTCGGCGGCGTTCAGGCGGCGCAGGATCCGCAGCTGCTCCTCGCGCTCCGGCTTGGAGTGCGGGCGCTCGATGCGGTCCTGGAGCCACTTGCGCTGCTTCGGGTCCTGGATGTGCATGTACTCGACGCCGGTGGTGCGGCAGTACGAGTCGCGGAGCACGCCGAGGATGTCGCGCAGCTTCATCATCGACTTGCCGGCGAAGCCGCCGACGGCGAACTCGCGCTCCAGGTCCCACAGGGTGAGACCGTGCTCGGTGATGTCCAGGTCGGGGTGCTTGCGCTGCTGGTACTCCAGCGGGTCGGTGTCGGCCATGACGTGGCCGCGGACCCGGTAGGAGTGGATCAGCTCGAAGACGCGGGCGGCCTTGGTGACGTCGTCGTCGTGCGAGGCGTCGATGTCCTTGAGCCAGCGGACCGGCTCGTAGGGGATCCGCAGCGCCTCGAAGATCTCGTCGTAGAAGCCGTTCTCGCCGAGCAGCAGGTTCGAGACGATCCGCAGGAACTCGCCGGAGGCGGCGCCCTGGATGGTGCGGTGGTCGTACGTCGAGGTGAGGGTCATCACCTTGGAGATGCCCAGCTTGTTCAGGGTGTCCTGGGAGGTGCCCTGGAACTCCGCGGGGTACTCCATGGCGCCGACGCCCATGATCACCGACTGGCCGGGCATCAGGCGCGGCACGGAGTGCACGGTGCCGATGCCGCCGGGGTTGGTGAGGGAGACCGTCACGCCGGTGAAGTCGTCCATCGTCAGCTTGTTGTCGCGGGCGCGACGGACGATGTCCTCGTAGGCCTGCCAGAACTCGAAGAAGTTCAGCGTCTCGGCCTTCTTGATGGCCGCGACGACGAGCTGGCGGTCGCCGTTGGGCTTGACCAGGTCGATGGCCAGGCCCAGGTTGACGTGCTCGGGCTTGACCAGCGTCGGCTTGCCGTCCTTCTCCGCGAAGGACCAGTTCATCGACGGCATGGCCTTGACGGCCTGCACCATCGCGTACCCGATGAGGTGCGTGAAGGAGATCTTCCCGCCGCGGGCGCGCTTGAGGTGGTTGTTGATGACGATGCGGTTGTCGAACAGCAGCTTCACCGGGACCGCGCGGACCGACGTGGCGGTCGGCAGCTCCAGGGAGGCGTTCATGTTCTTCGCGACGGCGGCGCCGGGGCCACGGAGCGTGACGTACTCGGGTCCCGACTTCGCCTCGGCCTCGGGCTCGGCCTTCGCCTTGGCGGGGGCCTTCGCCGCGGGCGCGGCCGGAGCCGGGGCGGCGGCGGGCTTCGCCGGGGCGGGCTTGGCGGGCGCGGCCGGAGCGGCTGCCTGCTGCGGGGCGGCGGGAGCGGCGGCCTGCGCCGGAGCCGCGGCCTGCCGCGGGGCGGCGGGAGCAGCGGGCTGGGCCGGGGCGGCCGGGGCCGGCGCGGCGGACTGCTGGGCGGAGGAGCCCGGCTTGTAGTCGGCGAAGAAGTCCCACCAGGCGCGGTCTACCGAATTCGGGTCCTGGAGGTACTGCTGATAGATCTCGTCGACGAGCCACTCGTTGGCACCGAACGCGGCCGCGGGGTTCTTACCCGCCGAACCTGCGTCGGTCGAGACACTCGAGTTACTGGGGGACTGTGGCGACACGGCGGCAACCGCCCTCTTCCGCTTCACAAGGTTATGGACAGCGGGAACAAAGCTACGCCTCCCCGGCAGTGATGGTCAGGCCGGGCCCGGTCATCGTCACGCACATCACATCCGCGAGCGTGTTTCGGCGGCGGAAATGGCGGGAAACAACCGGGGTTCCCCTATGAAACAGGTGTGTACGGGTGCGACGGCGGAAGCCGCGCACGGCCTCCGCACGAGCCTGTTCCCCCCTTCCACGTGCTGACACGCCCCCACCGGCGCGAACGCCGATGGATCTTGAAGGGGTCTTGGTCCGAACTTTACGTCAACCCTCTTCCGGGATGTTTCCCGGAAGGGTGACGAGCATGCGACACCCGCGCTCGGATTCGGCCACCCTGATGCGTCCGCCGTGCAGTTCCACGGCCCAGCGGGCGATCGCGAGGCCCAGTCCGGTGCCGCCGTCGCTGCCCGGGCCGTGCGAAGGGGCGGCCGAGCCCCGGTTGAAACGTTCGAAGACGCGGTGCCACTCGGCGCGGGGGATGCCCGGACCCTCGTCCTGGACCTCCAGCGTCAGCGAGCCCGGATACGGGCCGGGGCGGGCCCGTACGGTCACCCGGCCGCGCGGCGGGCTGTGCTTCATCGCGTTGTCGATGAGGTTGGCGAGCACCTGGTGCAGCCGCTCGGAGTCGGCGTGCGCGCTCAGGTGCGTGGGCTGCACGTCCAGGTGCAGGTGGACGTCGCTGCGGGTGTGGGTGCCGGAGCCGGAGGCGAGGCCGGGGCGGGCCGCGGCGACCATCCCGGCCTCCTTGATGATCCCGGAGAGGTACGGCCAGACCTCGAAGGTGCGGGCCTTGAGCGGCACCACGCCGTTGTCCAGCCGGGAGAGGTCGAGCAGGGTGTCCACCAGGCGCCCCAGCCGCTCGGTCTGCCGCAGCGCGGTCCGCATGGTCTCCGGGTCCGCCTCGCAGACGCCGTCCACCACGTTCTCCAGCACCGCCCGCAGGCCGGCGATCGGGGTGCGCAGCTCGTGCGAGACGTTTGCCACAAGCTCCTTGCGCTGGCGGTCCTGCGCGTCCAGCTCGTCGGCCATCCGGTTGATGGCCCGGGACAGGTCGCCCAGCTCGTCACGCCGGCCCTCGGACACCCGTCGGCCGTAGTCGCCGTGCGCGATGGCGCGGGCGACGCCGGTCATGGCGTCCAGCGGCGCGGTCAGCGACTGCGCCACGAACTGGGTGATCAGCAGCGTCGCGATCATCGAGAACACCATGACGAACCGGAGCTCGGTGGCCGTCCGCACCGCTATCAGCAGGAAGCCCGTGGTGATCAGCACCGAGGCCACGACCAGGACGCACAGCTTGGTCTTGATCGAGAACGGCCGCATGGCCGCCCGCCGGGAGCAGGGCGGCCCGTGGGGTCTGCGCCGGCCCGTCGGTCGCCCGGCCACCGGGTCGCTGGTCATGGCGTCGGCGTCTCCAGGGCGTAGCCCACGCCGTGCACCGTACGGATGCGCTCCGCGCCGATCTTCCGGCGCAGCGCCTTGATGTGACTGTCGACGGTCCGGGTGCCGGACGCGTCCGCCCAGTCCCACACCTCGGCGAGCAGCTGCTCCCGGGAGAGCACCGCCCGCGGGGTGTTGGCCAGGCACACCAGAAGGTCGAACTCGGTGGGCGTCAGGTGGACGTCCTCGGAGCGGACCCGCACCCGGCGCTGGGCGTGGTCGATCTCCAGTTCGCCCAGGCGCAGCACGCCGGAACGCGGCGTGGCGGCGGCCAGGGCGGCGCGCTCCATGCGGCGCAGCAGCACGTGGACGCGCGCCGCCAGCTCCCGCATGGAGAACGGCTTGGTCATGTAGTCGTCGGCGCCGACGCCGAGACCCACCAGCATGTCCGTCTCGTCGTCGCGCGCCGTGAGCATCAGCACCGGCACCGGGCGCTGGGCCTGCACGCGGCGGCAGACCTCCAGGCCGTCGAAGCCGGGCAGCATGATGTCGAGGATCAGGAGGTCCGGCTGCCAGGCCTCCGCGGTGTCCACCGCGGCCGGTCCGTCGCCCGCCGTTTGCACCAGGAATCCCTCGGCGCGCAGACGGGCCGCGATGGCGTCGACGATCGTCGGGTCGTCCTCGACCACCAGGACTCTGCGCTGAGCGCCCTGGGTCGCCGTGCTTCCGCTCTGTGAGGTCGCCGTGCTTCCGCTGTGCGAGGTGTGTGTCTGCTCCATCGCCCGCCCCTGGTGTGCTTTCCGGAATCCGTGGGGTGATTCCCGTGCCTGCGGTCCTGGCACCGATGATCGGCGCCAAGGGGCAGCGTATGCGGATTCACCCGGCAAGAGCCATCCCGGGCCGCAGAGCCAGGTGCACCACGTCCGGAACTCCCCGGGCAACCGCGACCTCATCGGTACGCACCTGCCGGAACCCGGCATTCCGCAAGGTACCTTCGAATTCCGGGGAGGGCTGCGCCGACCAGACCGCCAGCACCCCGTCGGGCCGCAAAACCCGTGCGCAGGCCGCGAGTCCGGCCGGTGAGTAGAGGCTGTCGTTGCCCTCGTCGACGGTCCATCCGGGGCCGTTGTCGATGTCGAGGCAGAGTGCGTCCCACGTGTGGGAAGTCACATCCAGATAACGAATCAGATCCGCCTCGACGATCTCCGTCCGGGGGTCCGCGAGGGCGTCCGCGGTGAGGTGCCGCAGCGGCCCGGAGCGGTGCCAGTCGATCACCGCCGGCTCCCGCTCGATCACCGTGATCCGGTCCCAGCGGGTGTCCGCGGTGGCGTGTGCGAGCGAAAATCCGACGCCCAGCCCGCCGATCAGCAGACGTCGCGACCCGCGGGCTCCCGTCCCGTCGAGTCCGCGGGCGGCCGCGTCGACCAGGAGGCGCTCGGAGCGTCCGTCCGAGGTGTCCATCAGGAAGCAGCCGTTCGCGATGATCTGCAGCAGCGCGCCGTGACGGCGCAGCACGACCTCGCCGTGGGGCCCGGTGCGGCGGTCCACGACGACCGGTGTCTGGTCAGAGGTCTCGTTCTCCCCGTCCGGTGCGGGGGCGTGCGTGGTGGACATGCCGTCCATCCTGCCAAGGGCGGTGGCCGGATATCGGCGAACGGCTGATCCGCGGGCGCGGAGCGGAGGGAGGCCCCCTTTCCTGGGGACGTCTACGGGCGTAGCTTCGACGTGGCATCACTGACATGTCCGCGCCAAGCGGCAGGTCTCCCGTTCCCCCACCGGAGGTTCGCATGTCCGTGCTCAGACCCGCGCGCGCCGTACTCGCCGGCGTGCTTCTCGCGGCCCTCGCCGCGCTCACCGTCACCCCCGCCCACGCCGCCGGCGACGGCAGGACCAAGTACCCGGCCCGCGGCACCGCCCATCTGGGCATGGGCGTCCTCTCCCACGACGGGCAGCAGGGCGACCCCTCAGGCGGCCGGGCGGACGCCGTCCAGACCGAGGGCGTCGACGTCTCGGGCCACCAGGGCAACGTGGACTGGGGCTCGCTGTGGAACAGCGGCGTGAAGTGGGCCTACGTGAAGGCCACCGAGGGGACGTACTACAAGAACACCTCCTTCACGCAGCAGTACAACGGCTCGTACAACATCGGGATGATCCGCGGGACGTACCACTTCGCCACCCCGGACACCACGTCGGGCGCCACGCAGGCCAACTACTTCGTCGACAACGGGGGCGGCTGGTCCCGCGACGGCAGGACCCTGCCGGGCGTGCTGGACATCGAGTGGAACCCGTACGGGGCGTCCTGCTACGGCAAGACGCAGAGCCAGATGGTGGCCTGGATCCGGGACTTCGTGAACACCTACAAGGCGCGCACCGGGCGGGACGCGGTGATCTACACCGCCACGAGCTGGTGGACCGAGTGCACCGGCAACAACAGCGGCTTCGGCGCGACCAACCCGCTGTGGGTCGCGCGGTACGCCACCGCGGTGGGGACGCTGCCGGCCGGATGGTCGTACTACACGATGTGGCAGTACACCTCGACGGGGCCGATCGTCGGTGACCACAACCGGTTCAACGGGGCGTACGACCGGGTGCAGGCGCTGGCGCTGGGCTGACGTCGTCGGGCCCGGGCCCGGGCCGGTGCCGGGGCCGGTGCCGGCGTTCGGCACCGGCTCGCGGGCAGCGGGTGACGCCTGCGGGCGGCGGGCGACGCGCCCGGTCAGCGGGTGACGCCCGTGTGTCCCGGGTGGGGGCCCTCGACGGGGCGGCCGGTGGTCGCCGTGGTCCCGGCGGGCGCCGGGGCGGCCGCCGGGACGGGCGCGGTCAGGGGCGACAGGTCGTGGGCGTAGGAGCCGACGGCGTGGGCGATGACGTCGATGTTGACGTCGAAAGCCTTCATCGAGACGTTGTCGAGGTCGTCGCACGCCTGGTGGTAGCAGGGGTCGAAGGGCTTGCCCGCCGTGCCGCCGAAGAGGGCGGCCATCTCCTCGGTCTTCACGCCCTCCGCGCCGGTGAACGTCCCCCCGGCGGGGATGCCCGCCTCGATGAACGGGCCGTAGTCCGACCGGCCGTCGAAGTCCGCGCCGAGGTGGCGCAGGCCGCGACGGTCGAGGAAATCGTTGATCCCGCGCTCCAGCTGGGCGGAGCCGGCGGGGCCGGGGCCCTCGCCGGCGCCGTCCGAGTCGTCGCCGTCGTAGACGAACTGGGCGGCGTTGGGCGAGGCGATCATGTCGAAGTTCAGGTACAGCCGGATCTGCTCGCGTTCTTCGGGCGACAGCTTGGAGACGTAGTCCGTGGAGCCGAGCAGGCCGAACTCCTCGGCGTCCCACCAGGCGAAACGCACCCGGTCGGCCGGGCGGCGCTCGGCCCGCGCGAGTTCGAGGGCCACCTCCAGGAGGCCCGCGGAGCCGGAGCCGTTGTCGTTGACGCCGGGGCCCTCGACGACCGAATCCAGGTGGGCGCCGGCCATCACCGTGCGGGACGGGTCGCCGCCGCGGGTCTCGGCGATCACGTTGTGGGCGGTGCGCTGCTCGCGGCGCTCGCGCAGGTCGAGGGTGACGGTGGTCCCCGCCTTCGCGGCCGCGGCGGCGAGGGCCGCGCCGTCCTCGCGGGTGACGCCGCCGGTGGGGATCACGGCGGCGGAGGGGTCGCCGAGGGTGCCGCGCAGCGGGCCGTCCGCGTTGTTCACGATCAGCGCGGCGACGGCGCCGGCGGTGGCGGCGGCCTTCTGCTTCTCGGCGAACGAGCAGGCGCCGCGGGGGATCAGCACGACCTTGCCCTTGACGTCGTGCGGGGCGTAGTCGGACGGTTCGCAGCCGGGGGTCGCGTCCGCGGTCCCGTCGCCCCCGGTCTTGGGGGCCGGCGCGGTGAGGGGGGCGGTGAGGCCGCCCTCGGGGGTGGAGACGGTGTACGTCATCAGCGCCACGTCGACGTCCCGCGGGGGCGTTCCGGGGGTGGTGACGCCCAGCTTCTCGGCGAGGGCCTCGGCGTAGGTGAAGGTGAACGGGACGGTGGTGACGCGGTAGCCGGCCCGCTGGAGGGCCTTGCGGAGGTACGCGGCGGTGGCCTCGCCGCCGGGGGTGCCGGCGGCGCGGTTGCCGCCGTGGGCGTCGGCGATGCGTTGGAACGCGCCGAGGTGGGTGTGCGCGTCCCTCGCGTCGGCGGCGCGCACGAGGCGGGCGGCGAGGGCGTTCGCGGCGGCCGCGGGGTCCTTGGGTTCCCCGGGGCCGCCGGGGCCTCCGGGGTCCGGCGCGGGGGAGGCCGCGAGGAGCAGGGGGGCGGTGAGGGCGGCGGCCGCGGTCACGGCGGCGGCGGCTCTGCGTCTGCGCACGCGGGGTCCTTCCGGCGGCGGGGCTACCTTTCGCCATGCTCGCCCCGGCGGGGGGCGGCTGCAACGCGGGGGCGGCGGGGGCGGTACGGGGCCGCCTGCGGCGCGCTGACCGCGCCTGGGCCTCGCGGGGCGTGAGGTCGCGTGCGTACGCGCTGCCTGCGGCGGTGACCGCGACTTGGCCCTTGCGGGCGTGGGGTCGGGTGCGTACGTGCTGGCTGGGCCCACCCGTGCCGCCCCAGCGGCACGATTGCCCCCAGCGGGGTGAGGCGAAGCCTCCCGCCGGGGGGTGGCCCGGGGGTCAGAAGACGATGTGGGCGACCGTGGCGTCGTCGTGGGTCTTGGAGGGGCCCAGCAGGCGGCGGTCCTGTGCGTCGGCGCGTTCCAGTTCGCGGACCTCCGCGACGAGTGCCGCCGCCCCCCGGGCGTGGAGGAGGGAGACGACGTCGGCCCAGCCGCCGCGGCCGAAGACCTCGACCCACCGCGTCGCCCCGTCGGTGAGCGCGGTCAGGGACCGCACCCCCTCCCGCGGCGCGGAACCCGTGACGGCGCGTTCCGCGACCGAGGGGTCCGCCGCCGCGGTCCAGAAGCCGCCCTCCTTGTTCCGCAGCGTCGCGTCGACCACCGCCGCCGACCGCAGCCGCTCCCGGGGGATCCGGGCGAGCCGGTCGTCGGTCAGGGCGGTCACCGCAGGGCCTTCACCGTCTCCCCCCGAGCGCTCCACCAGCAGCACCGAGTCGGCCAGCACCAGGTGTTCCAGCGTCCCGGCGTCCCAGCGGGCGAGGGCCACCGTGGCTTGCGGCGTGCGCGGGTGAGAAAGGTCACAGCGGTCCGCGTGGGCCGCGGCCGTACGCGCGACGGCCGAGGCCAGCACCTCGGGCAGCGTGAGATCCCGCCGGGAAAGGGACAGTTCGGTCAGTGCCCCGCCGAGCCGGGCGGTGAACCACGGTACGGAGTGCGCACAGCCGGTCTCACCCCGTGGGGGAGTGACCCCGTCGAGCACCACCACCACGCCGCCGAGACCGGAGGCGGGCAGTCCGACGGAGACGAAGTCCTCGTTGGGAAAGCCGAGTTCGGAGGGCTCGGAGGCAAGTTCGGTGCGCATCCGCCCAGTCTGCACCCGCACGCCCCGCAGGCGGCTTCCGGGACAGGGGGAGCACCAGCACCTCCACCGTCACCCGGCGGAACTCCGCGTCGCTGCCCGGTTGGTGGGGATTGCGGTGCGATTGTGAAGGCGTGGCGGCGAATCCTGCCAAAGTCCGTGTCGGTCGTCCACCTGGGGCTCCGGACACCCGTCCGGACGACCCTGCGGGTGGGGGGCTGGAACTTGCCCCTCAACTACCCTCCGATGTTCACTCCTTCGGGTGGCGGGGCGGTTGATGACCGGTCACCGCCCACCGGCACTGGGAGGGTCGGACACCGAAAACCGGAACCGTACCGGGTGAGTGTCGCCCCAGTTGACGGCAGGTCACCCGGGCCTTGGGTACACGAGTCAGGAATGCGAGCACCGGTGCAGAAGACGCGGCCTCGGCGTACGGGCAAGAAGAAGGCCTCCCGCGAGGGCACGGAGAACTCGCCCACCCCCACCGGCACCCCGGGCGCGTCCGCCCCGGCCGGCGGCGAGGTGGGCCGGGGCCGGCCCACGCATGTACGCAACCGGCTCATCGTCGCGGTGGCCGTGGTGGCCGCCGCGGTCGCGGGAGCCGGCGCCCCCTCCCTCCTCTCCTCCGCGGGGCGGCTGGACGAGAGCAAGGACCTGGTCACGCTCACCCGGCAGACCCAGGACGCGCTGACCCTCGCCCACGCCCTCGCCGACGAGCGGGACGAGGTCACCCCGTACATCGCGGGGGGACGCCCCGAGTCGCGGGCGCCCTCCGAGCAGCGCGGCGCCCGGGTGGACCGGGAGATAGAGGATCTGCGCGAGGACGCGGACCTCCCTGCCGCGCTCCGGGCCGACCTCGACGAGATCGCGAGCGTCCGCAGAGCGGCGCTCTCCGGCAAGAGCAGCGCTCTCGAGGCGCACGAGGCGTACTCCAGGGCCATCGCGGAACTGCACCGCCTGGCCGGCGAGCTGGCCGACCGCATGCCGCCGCGCGCCGGGGCGGGCGCGCACGCGCTGGCCGACCTGGACACCGCCGTCCAGCAGGCGGCGGCCGCCCGCGGTCTGCTGCTGGCCGCGCTGGCGGTGCCGAGCACCTCCACCCCCGTCTACGACCCGGTCACCGGCACCACCTCCACCTCCCGGGTGTCCACCCCGGCCGACGCCTCCCGGCGCGACGCGCTGACCTCGGCAGCCCAGCAGGCCCGGGTCCGTTCCGACGCCGCGCTGGCCGAGTTCCGCGCCAACGCCCCCGAGGAGGCGGCGGACGCCTTCGACTCCACGGTCACCGGCCGGGAGTCCGAGACCGCGGGCAAGTACCTGCGGACCCTCACGGACCGGCCGGTACTGAACGACAAGGAACTGGCCACCGACCCGAAGAAGCTCTCCGCCGCGCTGTCCGCCCGCCTCGACCTGATGCGCGGCGCCGAGTCCTCGCTCTACGAGAGCCGGGTCAAGGCCCTGGAGGAGCTGCGCGCCGACGACGTCACCGAGCTGGAGATCCGCATCGCCGCGCTGGTCGCGCTGCTGCTGCTCGCGATCGGCATCGCCACCGGGCTGGCCCGCTCGCTGACCAGGCCGCTGGCCGTGCTGCGCCTCGGCTCGGCGCGTCTCGCGGACAAGCCGGAGGACGAGGAGCCCATCCGGTTCACCGGCCGCAAGGACGAGTTCGCCCAGGTCGTGCGCTCCGTCAACACCCTGCACGCTCACGCGCTGGCCCTCCAGGAGCGGATCAGCACGCTGGAGGCCGACCGCAAGCACCTGATCGGCGAGCGGCAGCGGATGGCCGACGCGCGCGAGGAGCTGCGCGCCGAGCTGAAGTCCGCGCAGGAGGAGCTGGACCGGTCGCAGAACTCGACCGAGGGCCCGTACGTCAGCCTGGCGCTGCGCATCCTCGGGCTGGTCGAGCGTCAGCTCACCGTCATCGAGGGCCTGGAGGCCCGCGAGGAGGACCCCGAGGGTCTGTCCACGCTCTTCAAGGTGGACCACTTCGCCACCGTGATGCGCCGCCACAGCGAGAACCTGCTGGTGCTGGCGGGCGTCGAGCACGGACAGCAGCACGCCGGGCCGGTCCCGCTGGTCGACGTGGTGCGGGCCGCGGTCAGCGAGATCGAGCGGTACGAGCGCGTGCGGATCGGCGCGCTGCCGCCGGCCGCGCACCTGGCGGGCTTCGCCGCCGACGACCTCAGCCACCTGCTGGCCGAGCTGCTGGAGAACGCCACCGCGTTCTCGCCGCCGGAGCTGCCGGTGGAGGTCTCCGGGTGGCTGCTGGAGAGCGGTGAGGTGATGCTCTCCGTGCAGGACGAGGGCATCGGCGTCACCGAGGAGCGCCTGGAGCGCCTCAACAGCCGCCTGGCCGACTTCGACCCCGAACAGCCGCACGCCCCGGACGGCGACGACGGCCTGGGCCTCGGCCTCTACGTCGTGTCCCGCCTCGCGCACCGGCACGGGGTGCGGGTGCGGCTGCGGGAGCAGAAGCAGGGCGGGGTCACCGCGGTCGCGGTGCTGCCCACGTCGCTGCTGGCGGCGGCCCCGGCCGCCGCTCCGGTCACCACCGCTCCGGTCGGCCGGCAGGGGGCTCCGACCTCGCTGCCGGGCGCCGACGCGGAGGCCAACTCCAACGTGCTGCGCGGCCGCACCGAGGCGAAGGCGGCCCTGCCGTGCGGCGCGGAGCCGGCCGCGGGGGAGGACCTGCTCGCCGCCGAGGCGGTGGAGGCGGGTCCCGCTCCGACGCCCCGGCCGCAGGCGGGGACCGTCTCGGGCGACGGCGACGCGCCCGGCGTGACGGCGCCCGTCGTCGAGCAGGCGAAGGACCCGGTGATCGCCGCGGCCGAGAAGGCCATCGGCGCGGCCGAGGCCGCCGCCGAGGCGGCCCGCGCCTCCGTGGCCGGGCCCACGGCCACCACCTCGGGCACGGCCACGCCGGCGGGGGCCGCCCTCCCGCCGGAGGCGCGTACCCCCGCCGCCACGGACGCCGGTGAGGACACCGCCGCCGAGGCGACCGGGACCGCCGCGGACGACGACGACGAGGCGGCCGGGACCGTCGCGGACGACGACGAGGTGGCCGACGCGGCCCGGGCCGGTGGGGACCGGCACGAGGCCGTGGCCGAGGAGACGGCGACCTTCCGGCTGCCCGCCCAGATGTCCGGCGAGGACGCCGAACGCATCGCCGCGGGTCACGCCGCCGACCACGCCGCCGACCGGCGCACCGACTCCACCGCCGGCCACCGCTCCGACCACGCCACCGACCACGGCGCCGGTCAGGGCGACGGCGCGGACGCCGACGCGGACGGGCAGGGGGCGACGGACCCGTACGCCATCGGCCCCGAGCGGCACGAGCGCGTCGCCGACGAGGCCGAGGCCGAGCCGGTGACCGACAAGGGCCTGCCCAAGCGCACGCCCAAGGTGGTGTCCGCCCCTGCCCCGCGCCCGCGCACGGGCGCGGTGGACGCCGACGCGCTGCGGCGCAGGCTGGGCGGGTTCCACACGGGATCCCGGGCCGGCCGCCGCGACGTCGAGGCGGAGCTGGCGGGGTCGACGGGCGGACCGGGTGCGCAGGGGGCGCCCGGACCGCAGGGGGAGGGACGAGGCGACGCCACCGGCGCGCCGGGCCCTCGTCAGGGGAACGCATCCGAGCAGGCCATGGGGGGAACCGTCGAGGAGGCAAGCAGTTGACCGCGCCCAGCACCGTCGGACTGAGCAGTGAGGCTCGCAACCTGCACTGGCTGTTGACCAACCTCGTCGAGGAGGTGCCCGGGCTCCTGTCGGTGGCGGTCGTCTCCTCCGACGGACTGCTCCTGCTCTCCTCCGACCTGGCCGACCACGCCCCGAAGGAGAAGAAGGACGCCCCCACCGGCCCGCGCGGCTCGGCCGCCGACCTGGCCACCGTGGTGTCCGGCATCGGCAGCCTGACCGTCGGCGCCTGCAAGCTGCTGGAGTTCGGCGGCGTCCGCCAGACCATGATCGCCATGGAGGAGGGCAGCCTCTTCGTCATGGCGATCAGCGACGGCTCCCTGCTCGGCGCGCACGCCGCGCCGGACTGCGACATGAGCGTGATCGCGTACCACATGGCGCTCTTCGTGGGCCGTGCCGGACACGTGCTGACCCCCGAACTGCGCGACGAGCTCCGTGACTCGATGGAACGGAAGGCCGGCGACGTGAGGAGCGGACGATGAGCGCCTCGAAACTCCCGGTGCGCGGCGGGGACCGCAAACCCGCCCGCGTGCGGCCCTACTCGCTCACCGGCGGCCGGACCCGCTTCGGCCACGTGCTGCTGGTGGAGACCTTCGTGGCGGCGCTGGACGCGCCCCCGGAGCGCAAGGAGCTGCCGAACGGCTCCCTCGTCGGCCGGGTGATGCCGGAGATGCGGGCCATCGTCGAACTCTGCCGCCGCATGCGCACGGTGGCGGAGATCGCCGCACTGCTCAAGATGCCGCTGGGCGTCGTCCGCGTACTGCTGAGCGACCTCGCGGACCAGGGAAAGATCCGCGTGTACGGGACCGGGCACCCCACCGGCCGTCCCGACCGCGCACTGCTCGAAAGGGTGCTCCATGGCCTTCGCCGTCTCTGACGCCAGGAACGCCGGCGTCCCCGAGGCCGTGCCGGCCGCCGTGGCCGACGCCGAGGAGGAGGTCCTCCGGCCGTGGCAGACCGACCGCAACCGGGCGCCGGTGGCCACCAAGATCCTGGTGGCCGGCGGCTTCGGCGTCGGCAAGACCACGCTGGTCGGCACGGTCTCGGAGATCCAGCCTCTGGAGACCGAGGCCCTGATGACGGAGGCCAGTGCCGGCACCGACGACATCACCGCCACGCCCGGCAAGACCACGACCACCGTGGCGATGGACTTCGGCCGGATCACCCTCGACGACGACCTGGTCCTCTACCTGTTCGGCACCCCCGGCCAGCAGCGGTTCTGGTTCATGTGGGACGACCTGGCCCGGGGCGCGGTCGGCGCCGTCGTGCTGGCGGACACCCGCCGCCTCAAGGACAGCTGGCCGGCCCTCGACTACTTCGAGAGCTGCGGTCTGCCGTACGTGGTGGCCGTCAACCACTTCGAGGGCAGCGAGCGCTTCGAACCGGAGGACGTCCGGGAGGCGCTGTCCATACCCTCGGCCGTACCGGTCATGGTCATCGACGCCCGCAGCCGGATCGCGGTGATCGAGACCCTGCTGGCCCTGGTCGGCCACGCCCTCGAGGCGCTCCCCGAATAGGCCCGTCCGAACAGGTCCTGCCCGAACAGGCCCTAACGAAGAGGCCTGTCCGTCACACCCGAGCACCCGGGCGCGTCCCCCAGCGTCCCGAGTAGGAGACATCCCGCATGCGGAAGATACTCGTCGTCGGAGCCGGCCAGTCCGGTCTCCAGCTCGCCCTCGGCCTTCAGCAGCACGGCTACGAGGTCACCCTGATGTCCAACCGGACGGCGGACGAGATCCGCTCCGGCCGCGTCATGTCGACGCAGTGCATGTTCCACACCGCCCTCCAGCACGAGCGCGACCTCCAGCTGAACATCTGGGAGTCCCAGGCGCCCCGGATCGAGGGTCTGGGCGTGTCGGTCGCCGGCCCCGAGTCGCAGCGCCTCATCGACTGGGTCGGCAAGCTGGACGGCCACGCCCAGTCCGTCGACCAGCGGGTCAAGATGGCCGGCTGGATGGAGACCTTCGCCCAGCGCGGCGGCCAGCTCGTCATCCACGGCGCCGCCGTCTCCGACCTGGAGTACTTCTCCCGCACCTACGACCTGGTGCTGGTCTCGGCCGGCAAGGGCGAGCTCGTCTCCATGTTCCAGCGGGACGCCTCCCGCTCCCCGTTCACCGAGCCGCAGCGCGCGCTCGCCGTGTCGTACGTCCACGGCATGGGCCCGCGCCCGGAGCACCCGGAGTTCGACGCGGTCCGCTGCAACCTGGTGCCGGGCGTCGGCGAGCTGTTCATCATGCCGACGTACACCCTCTCCGGACGCGCCGACATCCTCTTCTGGGAGGGCGTCCCCGGCGGTCCGCTGGACGTCTTCCAGGGCGTCAAGGACCCCTCCGAGCACCTCGCGCTCACCCTGGAGCTGATGGAGCGCTTCACGCCGTGGGAGTACGCGCGGGCCACCAACGTGGAGCTCACCGACGCGGGCGGCACCCTCTCCGGCCGCTACGCCCCGACGGTGCGCAACCCCATCGGCCGGCTGCCCGGCGGCGGCGCGGTGCTCGGCGTCGCCGACGTGGTGGTGGCCAACGACCCCATCACCGGCCAGGGCTCCAACTCCGCCTCCAAGTGCGCCGCGGCCTACCTGGCGTCCATCGTCGAGCACGGCGACAAGCCGTTCGACGAGGAGTGGATGCAGGCCACCTTCGACCGCTACTGGGACACCGCCCAGCACGTCACCAAGTGGACCAACGCCATGCTGACCCCGCCGCCGGAGCACGTCCTCAACCTGATCGGCGCCGCCGGGCAGCTCCAGCCGGTGGCCGACCGGATCGCCAACGGTTTCAACGACCCGGCGGACTTCGACAACTTCTGGTTCGACCCGGAGAAGACGGGCGCCTACCTGGCCTCCGTCAGCGGCTGACGCCCGGGTCCGCCCTCGCCGCACCACGACCTGACCGCCGCCCGGCCCCGTGCCGGGCGGCGGCGCGTTTCCGGAGGGCCTCAACTGCGGCCGGCCCCCGCGCGCCGCTCGTAGGCGGCCAGCGCCTTCAGCTGCGCGGGCGTCAGCGCGGCGAGCAGCTTCTCGATACGGCCCAGCTTGTCGCGGACCCGCTGGTCGGCCCTCTTCCGCTGCGCGGCCAGCACCAGCTGCCGGTCCAGCGCGGCACGTGCCCGCCGGGCCAGGTCACGCACCCGGTGCTCGCCGCCGGTGAGCCGTCCCACCGCGCGCGCGTGCGCGTCCGAGGCGCGGGCGACCAGCCTGCCCTCCTCCACCGCCGTCTGCGGGTCGCGGGCGAACAGCACCCGCAGGTAGGGCGAGAGGGCGCCCGCCGTGTTCCGGTACTGCGCCCGTGCGAACGCCCCGGCCGCCGCGCGGCTGTCGTCGAGGGAGAGCCGGGCACGGGCCAGCTCGGCGTCCAGCCGGGCCACCCGCGCCCGCTGCCCGCGCAGCAGCACGCCGGCGTCCTGGTACTCCTCGGCCGCCTGCCCGGCCTGCCGGTGCAGGGTGCGCAGATCGGCGAGGAGCACGGCGACCGGCCGCTGCCGGGCCGCGGAGGGCGGCGCCGGATCGTCCTCGGCGGCGGCCGGGGCCACCGGGGTCAGGGCGCCGGCCGCGACCGCGGCGGCACACAGCAGGCGGGGAACGCGCCCGCGCGACGGGCGTGCTGACATGACGTCACCTCCGACACGGGGCGGGACTTCCGCTCCGCACCGGCAGGATGGGTGCGCCCGTCACCGTCCGCGCGCCGGAGGTCGGCGGGCGGCGCAACGAGGTCACCCGTCGGTGGAACCGGGCCCGTCCGGCCGCTTCGGGGGACGACGGGACCAGGGCCATCGGGGGCGGCCCTCGTCGCCGGTCGCGTCGGGTACGAAGACGAACTTCCAGCCGACCGGCAGCCCCAGCCGGCGGCCGTGCCCGCGCGGCTCGCGCCGGTACACCAGGACGGTGGGCCGCCCGCCGTCCGGGTCGGGCACCGGGACCTTGTAGTACCTGGGCGGCTGCCCGGTCGCGCCCAGCAGGACGGGCAGCGTCCTGCCGTCCAGCGGGCCGCCCTCGAAGGGCGTCTCTTCAGTCTTCACCCCACCAGTGTCGCGGGTGGGGAGCGGAGCACCGGGCAGGGCCGCCACCGCAGGGTCGCCGACCCCGCGGCGGCTCAGGCGAGCAGGCCGGAGGTCTGCCAGAGCTTGCGGCCCACGCCGCGCAGCACGCCGATGTCGTCCAGGAAGTCGGTCAGCTTCTTCGCACCGGTCTGCATCACGTCCCGGCGGTGGCCGCTGTTCCTGACCTCCTCCATCGCCTGCCGCTTGTCGAGGCCGACGTTGGTGTACACCTCCGGGTTGACGAAGGCGACCGAGAAGACCCGCGCGAACTCGCCCGAGGTGACCCGGGTGAACTCCCGCGACCAGCGCGGCGCGGTCACCATCTGGCGGCGCAGCTCCTCACGGGCGTACCGGACGTGGCGCGCCTCCTCCACCACGTGGATCCGGGTGACGCCGCGGGTGAGGGTCTGGACCCGCTCGTCCGGGAAGGTCAGCCGCTGCATCCAGTCGAGGATCTCCTCGCCCAGGAGGGTGGCCGTGAAGGACCCCGGGGTGGTGGAGACGGTCTTGAAGAGCCGGCCCAGGTTCTGGTGCACGGGGCTGACCGGGTACTCCGGGCAGCCGGACCGCTGGATGAACCGGGCGAACATCTTCGAGTGCCGGCACTCGTCCTCGATCTCGGTGAGGGCGTACCGGACGTGGTTGCTGGTCGGATTCTTGTCGTAGATGTGCCGGCAGAGCAGCTGCATCAGGATGATCTCGAACCAGATGCCCAGCGAGCACAGGGCGGCCGCCTCGTGCTTGGAGAGCTCGATGCGCTGCTCCTCACTCATCCGCTTCCACAGCGGGGTGCCGTACAGCGACACCAGCTCGGGCGGCCAGAACCACTTGCCCTCCTCGAAGGGCGCGTCCCAGTCCAGCTCCTTGTCCGGGTCGAACGAGTGCTTCGCCGACGAGTCGAGCAGCCGCTTGGCCACCTGCTCGCGGTCCTTGAGCAGACCCAGCGCGTCGCGCAGTCCGGCGAGCGTGTCGGCGTCCGTCACGGTCGTCATGGCTCTCCACCTCGTCGTGCGAGTGTTACCGTCGGGTACACCCCTTATGAGACTGCGCGTCAGCAAGCGCGTCAATCCCCCGAACGGCACCGGTCACCAAATGTCCACGCGACCGAGGGGGGCCCAACTCGACCCGGTGGCAGTGCGGTTGGGGTCAGGGTGCGGCGAGGGCCGCCCGCATCACCGCGCGGGCGACGGGCGCCGCGACGTCGCCCCCGGTGATGTCGCCCCGGTCAGCCGCCGCGTCCTCGACGACCACCGCCACCGCGACCCGCGGTTCCAGTTCCCGCTCCGCCCGCGCCCAGGACACGAACCACGCGTACGGCGTCCCCGCGTTCCCCACCCCGTGCTGCGCGGTCCCCGTCTTGCCGCCCACCACCGCGCCCGGGATCGCCGCCTGGCCACCCGTGCCGTCGGTGACGACCCCCGTCATCAGCTCCCGCAGCAGCCGCGCCGTCGCCGGCCGCACCACCTGCCGCAGGCCCCGCGGGCCGGCCCGGCCGATCGTCGTGCCCCGGCCGGTGGTGGTCCGCTCCACCAGATAGGGGGTGCGCGTCATCCCGCCCCCGGCCACCACCGCCGCGACCCGCGCCATCTGCAGCGGCGTGGCCCGGGTGTTGTACTGCCCGATCGAGGACAGCGCCAGCTGCGCCGGGTCGACCCGCGGGTCGAAGGTGGAGCGGGCCACACCGAACGGGATCCGCAGCCCGTCGTCGTTGAATCCGAACGCCCGCGCCGTGCGTGCCATCCGCTCCGCGCCCACCCGGACGCCGAGCCGCGCGAAGACCGTGTTGCAGGACCACTCGAAGGCCTGCCGCAGGGTGGCGCCGCCGCACTCGGCCCGTTCGTCGGCCAGCTCGGTGTCCGTGCCCGGCAGCCGGTACGGGCCGGGCTCGCCCACCCGCTGGTCCAGGTCCCGCACCACCCTGGCCTCGAGCGCGGCCGCCGCGGTGACCACCTTGAAGGTGGAGCCAGGGGGATAGGTCTGCCGCACCGCCCGGTTGAGCATCGGCTGGTCCGGGTCCGCCAGCAGCCGGCGCCAGGCCCGCGCCGACGACGGCCCGTTGCCGGACAGGTCGGCCGGGTCGTAGGAGGGGGTGGAGACCATCGCCAGGATCCGCCCGGTGGCCGGCTCCAGCGCCACCACCGCGCCCTTGCGGCCGCCCAGCCCGTCGAACGCGGCCCGCTGCGCCTGTGGCTGCACGGTGGTGAGCACGTCGCCCCCGCTGTCGGCCGGGCCGCCCAGCAGCGGGAGCGCGGAGAGCAGGGGGTGGCGGCCGGTGAGGACGTCGTCCTCGGCGTGCTCCAGCAGGGTGGTGCCGTACGCCTGCGAGGCGAAGCCGGTGACGGGGGCGTACAACGGGCCGTCGGCGTAGGTGCGTTCGTGCCGCAGCCGCCCTCCGGTGTCGACCGAGCCGGTCACCGGGCGGTCGCCGACCAGGATGTCGCCGCGCGGGTGGTGGTAGCGGTCGATGTCGGCCCGCCGGTTGGCCGGGTTGTGCTCGTACGCCCCGCCCTCGAACAGTTGCACCCGCGTCGCGTTCACCAGCAGCGCGGCGAGCAGCAGCAGGCAGAACAGCCCGGCGTGGCGCACGGTCCGGGTCACGGCGCGCGCCGGCCTTCGGCGGCCGAGGCCGAGGCCGCGGGGGCGTGCCCCGTGGCGCCCGCGTCCTCCGCGTCGCCCGTGCTCCTCGTGGTGCCCGCGGCCTCCGCAGTACCCGCGTTCCCCATGTCGCCCGCCTCCTCGGCCTCCTCCGCGTCGTCCGCCTCGTGCCGGGCAGCCGCGTCGCCGAGGCGGATCAGCAGGGCGACGATCACCCAGTTGGTGACCACCGAGGACCCGCCCTGCGCGAGGAAGGGCATCGCCATCCCGGTGAGCGGGATGAGCCCGGTCACGCCGCCCGCGATCACGAACACCTGGACGGCGACCAGTGAGGCGAGCCCCACCGCCAGCAGCCGCCCGAACCGGTCCGGCGTCGACAGGGCGGCCCGGTAGCCCCGTTCGACCAGCAGCGCGTACAGCACGATGACGGCGCTCAGCCCGGCCAGGCCGAGCTCCTCGCCCGCCGTGGCCAGGATGAAGTCCGACTTGGCGGCGAAGCCGATCAGCACCGACTGCCCCTGGCCCAGCCCTTCCCCGAACAGCCCGCCCGCCGCGAAGGCGAAGAGGGACTGGGCGAGCTGTCCGGCGCCCAGCCCCGCCTCGACGGAGGCGAACGGGTCCAGCCAGTCGGCCATCCGCCCGCGCACATGCGGTTCCATCCGCGCCACGGCCGTCGCGGCGGCCGACAGCAGCACCAGCCCCAGCGCGATCCAGCCGAGGCGGCCGGTGGCCACGTAGAGGAGGATCACGAACAGGGCGAAGAAGAGCAGCGACGTCCCCAGGTCCCGTTCCAGGACCAGGATGCCGACGCTCAGCAGCCAGATCGCCACCACCGGCCCCCACGCCCGTCGTCCGGTCCCGGCGAGCGCCTCGCGGTGCGTGGCCAGGTGCCCGGCGAAGAACACCACCAGCAGCACCTTGGCGAACTCGGCCGGCTGCAGCGAGAAGCCGGCCATCCGGATCCAGATCCGGGCGCCGTTGACCGCGGGGAAGAACACCGGGAGCACCAGCAGCACCGTCGCGGCGATCCCGCAGGCCCGGGCGGCGGGCCGCAGCGTGCGGTGATCGCGCAGCAGCCACACCACGGCGATGAACAGCCCGACCCCCAACGTCGACCACACCAGCTGCGCGGGCGCGGCCCGCTCACCGGGGGTCTCCAGGTCGAGGCGGTGGATCAGCACCAGGCCCAGGCCGTTGAGCAGCACCGCGATGGGCAGCGGCAGTGGGTCCGCGTGGGGCGCCCGCAGCCGCACCACCACGTGCGCGGCCAGGGCCAGCGCCCCGAGCCCGGCGCCGTGACGGACGGCGTCGGGCGGGACGTGACCGGTGCGGGCCAGGCCGACGGCGCAGTAGCCGCACACGGAGAGGAACACGGCGAGGACGATCAGGGCGAGCTCCGCGCCCCGGCGGCTGACGGGCGCCGCCGTGGCGGACGGGGGGCCGGCCGCCTTCCAGTCCCGCGTGGCCTGGGTGGTCATGGGTCGGAACGTAGCAAGCGTGGGCCGTGATGTCCCGTTATGTCAGTGCGTCGGGCCGCACCAACGGGGCGCGGGACCGATGTTGTCGATGTAGCGGGCGGGGCCCCAGGCCCAGGTTCCGTCGGCGAGCAGGTACCACAGCGGGTTGCCGTCGACGGTCTCGCCGGGCGTCTTGCAGAAGATGTCGACCACCGCGCCCTGGGGGGCGAAGCCGATCACCTCGCTGCCACGGGTGGGTGAGGTGTGCAGCTGGAGCCCGCCGCGGGCGGTGACGACGCCCTGGTAGAACCGCTCCTCCGGCGGGGTGGGGTGGCTCTGCCCGGCGACGGCGGGCGCGACCCCGGCGCAGAGCAGGGCGATGGCGGCGGCGCCCGTGGCGACGCGGGACAGGGAACGGCGCAGGGCCATGCTGACCTCCGGTGTGTCGGACCCGTTACGTGGTGCCACGCTAGGCACGCCGGGGTCCCCCCGGCGCGCCGTGCAGCGCCGTCCGGGGGGTGTGCGGGGCTGGTGAGCCGCGGATTCACTGCCCTGGCAGCACGGATGGTCATGGACGAATCGACTGCCTCCGCGGCTCCCGCGCCTTCCACGGCTTCCACGGCTTCCACCGCCTCCGCGACGG
>NZ_JBEOVU010000034.1:0-90691 GCF_040295685.1 Streptomyces sp. NPDC002734 | reverse complement strand
CCTCCCTCTTCGCCCGCTTCGCCTCCCGTCAGGAGGACTCCCCGCAGATGAAGATGATCGCCGCCCTGCGCAACCAGTTCGGCGGCCACGCGGTCGAGGCGTCCGGTCCCTCGGCGGCGCGGTAGACGGGGCGGACAGTGGGCGATCTTCTGCTGCTGCGGCACGGCGAGACGGAGTGGAGCGCGGCACGCCGCCACACCAGCCGCACCGACCTGCCGCTCACCGCGCACGGTGAGGAGGAGGCGCGGGCGGTGGCCCCGCTGCTCGCCGGACGGAAGCTGGCCGCGGTGCTGGTCAGTCCCCGGCTGCGTGCGGTCACCACCACCCGGCTGGCGGGCCTCACCGGCACCCGGACCGATGCCGACCTGCGCGAATGGGAGTACGGGGCCTACGAGGGACTGATGACGGAGGAGATCCGCCAGGAGCGGCCCGGCTGGAACATCTGGGACGACGGCTGCCCGTCGTCGGCGGACGGGCAGCCCGGAGAGCTGCCCGAGGAGGTCGGCGCGCGGGCCGACCGGGTGCTGGCCCGCGTCGAGCCGCTGCTGCGGGCGGACGAGGGCGACGTGCTGCTGGTGGCCCACGGCCACTACCTGCGGGTCCTGACGGCACGCCGGCTGGGGCTCGCGGCGACCGACGGCCGGCTGTTCCAGATCCGCACCGGAACCGTCAGCCGCCTGTCCACCGAGCACGGCCGCCCGGTCGTGTCCGTGTGGAACGCCCGGCCCGGTGGCGCGGAGCTCTAGGATCTGTCCGGCGGCGCGGAGCCCCGGGGAGCCGGCCCGAGCCTCGCCCCGGGCCGGTCCCCACGGCCTCATCCCGCGGCGCCCTTGGGCATCCCGTACACGCGCTCCACGCGCAGCCGCAGCACCAGGCGGCGGTCGCGCACCATCGCCGCCCGGTAGTCGTCCCAGTCCGGGTGCTCCCCGGCGACGTCGCGGTAGAGCCGTATCAGCTCCTCCACCGTCGCGTCGGCGGGGTCCTCGGCCACCGGGCTCAGTTCGGCGGTTCCCTCCGCCACGGTGTAGGCCCAGCGGTCGGCGCTGGTCACGTGGTAGGAGGCACGGGGGTCGCGGCGCAGGTTGCGGGTCTTGGCCCGGTCGTCCGTGACCGAGATCCGCAGCAGGCGCTCGTCGGGGTAGTAGGCGTGGTTGACGTTGGACAACTGCGGCCGCCCGTCGGCCTTGAGGGTCACCAGCACTCCGCCGGCGGCCTCGGAGAGCAGGGCGAGCAGGGCTTCTTCACTCATACCGGCAAAACGTCCCCCCGGCCCGGGGTGTTCCCCCGGCGGGCCGGTCAGGTCTGGAATTGCGCCGAACGGGGTATCTCCGAGCCGCTCGCGCAACGTGGACGGAGGGTCAGGACCATGACGGCGACCGCGAGGACGGTGCTGCGCCAGGAGATCGAGCCGGGCGAGGCGGGCCTGGACGCCGCCCGTCTGGACGAGCTGGACCGCCTGCTGGCCCGGCACGTCGACACCGGGAGCCTGCCCGGCTACCTGCTGTCGGTGGCCCGGGACGGCCGGGTGGCCCGCCTGACCACCTACGGCAGCCGCGACCTCGCCGCGGGAGAGCCGGTGGAGCCGGACACCCTCTGGCGGATCTACTCGATGACCAAGCCGGTCACCTCGGTGGCGGCGATGCTGCTGGTGGAGGAGGGTCTGCTGTCGCTCGACGACCCGCTCGAGCGCCACCTGCCGGCCTTCGCGGCCCCGCGGGTCCATGTGGCGGGCGAGGGCTCCGGGATGCGGACGCGCCCGGCGCGAGGGCCGGTCCTGATCCGCCATCTGCTCTCGCACACGGCGGGTCTGACGTTCGCCTTCCACCACGCCCATCCGGTGGACGCCCTCTACCGGGAGGCGGGCCTGCACGCCTCGGTCCTGCCGGGCGCGGACCTCGCGCGGACCTGCGACGCGTACGCCCGGCTCCCGCTCCAGTTCGATCCCGGCAGCGGGTGGAACTACTCGGTGGCGACCAACGTGCTGGGCCGGGTGATCGAGGTGGTCTCCGGGCGCCCGCTGGACGAGTTCGTGGGCGAGCGGGTGCTGGGGCCGCTGCGGATGACCGACAGCGGGTTCCGGATCGGCGAGGAGCAGGCGGGCCGGCTGGCAGAGCTGTACGGGGACGGCGACGACGGGTCGCTCGAGGTCGTCCCGGGCACCCCGGTGCGGGAGCGGCCGCACTTCCTGTCCGGCAGCGGAGGGCTGGTGGCGAGCGCCGGGGACTACCACCGCTTCATGGAGATGCTCCGGCGGCGCGGGGAGCTCGACGGGGTGCGGCTGCTGCGGCCGGCGACGGTGGACCTGATGACCCGCAACCACCTGCCCGAGGACGCGGACATCCGGAGCTTCGGCGCCCCGGTCCACGACGAGCCGGCCAACTCCGGTGTGGGGTTCGGTCTGGGCTTCTCGGTGGTGGTGGACCCCTCGCGCACCCAGTCCCCGTCCTCGCGGGGGACCTACGGCTGGAAGGGCGTGGCGACCACCGTCTTCTGGGTGGATCCCGTCCAGGACCTGACCGTGCAGTTCATGACGCAGCTGCGGCCCCGGCGTTCGCGGCTGCTGTTCCCGGAGATCCGGCGGCTGGTGCACGAATCCGTCGTGGGATGAGAGACCGCCGGGCGCGGCGGGTTGACCGAGACCTCCTCCACATGACATTCATTTTCAGCAAGGGCGGCCGTGACACGGCGCGCCCGGTTCATGCTGCCCGGATCCCACAGACAGGACTTCCTCATGTCTCTCGACGTCTCCCCCACCCTGCTCGCCGACGCGGAACGCGGCGAGGTCCGCGAGGAGGACTTCCTCGCCACCGTGCGTACCTCGCTGCCCTACGCCTACGACCTGATCGCCCGGCTCGCCGGCGAACTGCGCTCCACCTCCTCGGAGTTCGCCGACAACACCACGCCGCCGCCCTCCGAGCGGGAGCGCGGCCAGCTGCTGCGGGCCCTGGCGAGCGACGCCATCCGCGGGACGCTGGAGCGCCACTTCGGCGTGGCTCTGGCCTTCCAGAACTGCCACCGGGTGGCCGCGTTCCGGCCGCGGGACGTGGGCGGGGAGCGTCACGTGCGCTTCACCTCTGCCCGCGCCCAGCTCCTCAACCAGTCCCCCGACCTGCGCGACTGCTGAGTCCCCGGCCCGCGGGGGCCGTCCGGTCGTAGGCCCGCATCAACCGATCGGTCGATGCGGGTCCGGACCGGACGGGCGATGTGGCGGCGGGCGCCCTCACGGGACGCTTTCCGCATGTCAACGACGAGCACGAAGAGGACGACGCCGGCCACGACCGGCGGCAGGCCGGCGGTCGTCGAGGTCGAGGGGCTGCGGAAGTCCTACGGCGGCCGGGCCGTCGTCGACGGGGTTTCCTTCGCCGTCGAGGAGGGTGAGATCTTCGGGATCCTCGGCCCCAACGGCGCCGGCAAGACGACCACCGTCGAGTGCGTCGAGGGCCTGCGGGTCGCCGACGCCGGCCGGATCAGGGTGGCGGGGCTCGACCCGGTCGCCGACCACGAGCAGGTCACGCGGCTGCTCGGCGCCCAGCTCCAGGAGAGCGAGCTCCAGCCGAAGCTGACCGTGCGTGAGGCGCTCGAGCTGTACTCGGCCCTGTACCCGGCTCCCGCCGACGGCTACGAGCTGGCCGAACGGCTGGGCCTGGCGGAGCGCCTGGACACCCGGTTCGCCAAGCTGAGCGGTGGTCAGAAACAGCGCCTGTTCATCGCGCTCGCCCTCATCGGCAATCCCCGCATCGTGGTGCTGGACGAACTGACGACCGGTCTGGACCCCCGCGCCCGCCGCGACACCTGGGATCTGATCGACGACGTCCGGGCCCGTGGCGTGACGGTCCTGCTGGTCACCCACTTCATGGAGGAGGCCCAGCGGCTGTGCGACCGGATCGCCATCGTCGACGGCGGCCGGATCACCGCGCTGGACACCCCGCGGGGTCTGATCGGCAGGGCGGCCGGGGCCACCCACATCTCCTTCACCCCCTCCGAGCGGCTGGACGAGGCCGAACTTGCCGCCCTCCCCGGGCTGGCGTCGATGGAGGACAAGGACGGCCGGCTGACCCTCGCGGGCACCGACGACACCGTGAACGCCGTCGTCCAGCTGCTCGTCCGGCGGCGCGTCACCGCCCACCAGCTGCGGGTCACCGACGCCACGCTGGACGACGCCTTCCTCGACCTCACCACCACCTGACGGAGACCGCGCCATGACCAGTGAACCGACGACCGCTCCCGCCGCCTCCCCGGCCCCGCGCGGGGCGTTCGCCCCGGCACGCCGCCCGTCCCGCGCGGTGCTGCGGGCCGAGGCCCGCCTCTTCCTCCGCGAACCCGGCAACTTCTTCTGGATCGCGGTCTTCCCGCCCGGCCTGCTGACGATCCTCGGCCTGATCCCGACCTTCCGGGAGCCCAGTCCGGACCTCGGAGGTCTGCGGCTGATCGAGACCTACGTCCCGGTGACGGTGCTGGTCGCGCTGATCGTGGCCGGCGTCCAGGCACTGCCTCCGGTGATCACCGGCTACCGGGAGCGCGGCATCCTGCGCCGCATGTCCGCGACGCCGGTGCGTCCCTCGGCCCTCCTGTTCGCGCAGATGGGCCTGCACGGTGTCGCCGCCCTGGTCTCGGCCCTGCTCTCGCTGGCGATCGGCCGCCTCGCCTACGACGTCCGGCTGCCCGAGCAGATCGCCGGGTACCTGCTGGCGCTGTTGCTCGCCGCCGCCGCCTCGCTCGCCATGGGCGCCCTGGTGGCGGCGTTCTCCCCCACCGCGAAGATCGCGACGGCCGTCGGCTCCGCCGTGTTCCTGCCGATGATGTTCGCCGCGGGTGTCTGGCTGCCGGTGCAGGCCATGCCCGACGCGCTGGCCACCGTCGTCGGCCTGCTGCCCTTCGGCGCGGCGGCCGAGGCCCTCGGTCGGGCGACGGGCGGCAGCTGGCCGGACTGGTCGTCGCTGGGGATCCTGGCGCTGTGGGCGATCGCTCTCACCGGAGCGGCCACCCGCTGGTTCCGTTGGCAGTAGGGTCTCGGCCGTGACCGACGAGGCGGGGACGACGGAACCGGACACGTCCGGGCGCGGGTGGGAACTCTTCCGCCGCTGGGGGCCGCACGCCATGCTGGCCTTCACCGCGGTGCTCGCGGCGGCCACCCCCGAGCTGACGCCGGAGCCCGGCGAGCGGCAGGCCGCGGCGGCACTGGTCGGGGCGGCAGCGGT
The DNA here is from genome assembly GCF_040295685.1 of Streptomyces sp. NPDC002734. NCBI lineage: Bacteria > Bacillati > Actinomycetota > Actinomycetes > Kitasatosporales > Streptomycetaceae > Streptomyces > Streptomyces sp. NPDC002734. The sequence goes on along the minus strand of NZ_JBEOVU010000034.1, from coordinate 85,493 downwards.
CCTGCACCTGTTCTGGGACCGGGTCGGGCGGCGCTTCCCGGGCCGGAGCCCGGCCGGGACGGCGTACTACGTCCTGCGCTGGGCCCTCGGCTTCGTCCTCGTCTGGTTCAACCCGCTCTTCGCCTTCTACGCCGCGGTCGGCTACTTCGACGCCGAGGAGCTGATCCCGCGGGGCAGGCGCGCCTGGTGGCGGCTGGGGCCGCTCGCCTGTGCCGTGCCGGTCGCGGGCTCCCAGTCCGGTGGACTGCCGCCCCAGAGCCCGGGGCAGTGGGGGCTGTTCTGCGGACTGCTGGTCGTCAACTTCGCCCTGATCGGCGTCACCACGCACTTCAACGAGCAGCAGGAGGAACGCTCGCGCGCCCGGGCCGCCGCCATCGTCGAACTCGAGCGCGCCAACGCCGCCCTGCAGCAGGCCCTCGACGAGAACGCCGCCCTGCACGCCCAACTGCTGCACCAGGCGCGGGAGGCGGGCATCGCGGACGAGCGCCGGCGGCTGGCCGCGGAGATCCACGACACGCTGGCCCAGGGCCTCACCGGGATCATCGCCCAGCTCCAGGTGGTGACGAGCACCGACGACGCGGCCGTGGCCCGCACGCACGTGGAGCGCGCCGCCGACCTGGCCCGGCGCAGCCTGGGCGAGGCACGCCGCTCGGTGCACAACCTCGCCCCCGCCGGTCTGGCCGAGGAGGGACTGCCGCGGGCCCTGAGCGAGACGGTGGACGGTTGGGCCGAACAGCACGGGTTGCGCGCGGGGTTCACCCTCACCGGCGATGCGGAGCAACTGCACGGCGAGGTGGCGGCGACCCTGCTGCGGATCGCTCAGGAGGCGCTGGCCAACGTCGCCCGGCACGCGGCGGCGTCCCGGGTGGGCGTGACGCTCAGTTTCATGGGCGAGGAGGTCACCCTGGACGTCCGGGACGACGGACGGGGCTTCGACCCGGACACCCTCCCGCCGCGGACCCGGACCGGCGGCTTCGGCCTGGCCGGCATGCGGGCCCGCGCGGAGCGGATCGCGGGCTCGCTGGCCGTCGAGTCCGAACCGGGGCAGGGCACCGCCGTGTCGGCTCGCGTACCTTTGGTCCGTCATGAGTGAGGAAGGGACCGGCCCGGCCGGCATCACGCTGCTGATCGTCGACGACCACCCCGTCGTCCGGGACGGCCTGCGCGGCCTGTTCGAGTCGGCCGAGGGGTTCCGGGTGCTCGGCGAGGCCTCGGACGGGATCCAGGCGGTGGCGCTGGCCGCCGAACTCGATCCGGACGTCGTGTTGATGGACCTGCGGATGCCCGGTGGCGGCGGTGTCCCGGCCATCGCGGAGCTGACCCGCCGGGGCGCCCGCGCCAAGGTCATGGTCCTCACCACGTACGACACCGACTCCGACACCCTGCCCGCCATCGAGGCGGGGGCGACCGGCTACCTCCTCAAGGACGCCCCGCGCGACGAACTGCTGGCCGGGGTGCGCGCGGCGGCGCAGGGGCGTTCGGTGCTCTCCCCCGCCGTCGCCTCGCGTCTGGTCTCGGCGGTCCGCGCCCCGGGCGGCGAGCCGCTCTCCGCGCGCGAGCGGGAGGTGCTGACCCTGGTGGCCCGCGGGACCTCCAACCGCGAGATCGCTCGGGAGCTGTTCATCAGCGAGGCCACGGTGAAGACCCACCTCACCCACATCTACGCCAAGCTGGACGTGAACGACCGGGCGGCGGCGGTGGCGGCCGGGTACCGCCGGGGCATCCTGGGCGGCTGAACCGCGGGACACCCCGGCAGGCACGCCGGACACCCCCGCCGAGCCCCGGACGCCCGGCGGGGGCGCGGCCGCCTCGGCCGAGCCCCCGCCGGTCCCCCTCAGCCCTGGGTCGGGGCCGGGGCGTAGCCGCACGGGCGGGAGACGAACGTCCCCCGGCCCCGGGTCCTGCCGCGCAGCGCGGCGGACCAGCCGAACAGCTCCGCCAGCGGGACCACCGCGTCCACCACGGCCGTCCCGCCCCGGGTCCCGGAGCCCCGCACCCGGCCTCGGCGGGCGGACAGGTCGCCGAGCACCCCGCCCAGGCAGTCGGCCGGCACGGTCACGGTGACCTCGGCGACCGGTTCCAGCAGGGTGAGGCGGCAGGCGCGCAGGGCGGCCCGCAGCCCGGCCCGGCCGGCGGTGCGGAAGGCCGTGTCCGAGGAGTCCTTGACGTGCGTGGCACCGTCGGTGAGGACGACCCGCAGACCGGTCACCGGGTGCCCGCCGAGCGGGCCGTCCGGCAGGGCGTCACGGCACCCGGCCTCCACCGCCCGCACGTACTCCTGCGGCACCCGTCCGCCGGTCACCGCGGAGCGGAACTCGAACCCGAGCCCGTCCAGCGGCTCGACGTCGAGCACGACGTGCGCGAACTGGCCCGCGCCGCCGTCCTGTTTGACGTGCCGGTGGACGAACCCGCGGACGCCGCCGGTCACCGTCTCCCGGTGGGCGACCCTGGGCCGCCCGACCGTGAGGCCGGGGCCGCCGGACAGGCGGATCTTCTCCACCGCCACCTCCAGGTGCAGTTCACCCATGCCGGACAGCAGGGTCTGGCCGGTCTCCGGATCGGTGCGGACCGTCAGCGACGGGTCCTCCTCGGCCAGGCGGGCCAGCGCCCCGGCGAGCCGCCCGGTGTCGGTGGAGCGGACGGCCTCGACCGCCACCGACACCACCGGCTCGGCCGGGGCGGGCGGCTCGAGCACCAGCGGGTGCTCCCGGGCGCACAGCGTCGCCCCGGCCCGCACGCCCTTGGGTCCCGCCACGGCGACGATGTCGCCGGCCACCGCGGCCTCGACCTCGGTGTACCGGTCGGCGCGCAGACGCAGCACCCGCGCGACGCGCTCGGCGCGGCCCGTGGTCGTGTCCCGCACGACGTCCCCCTTCCGCAGGGTTCCGGAGTAGATCCGCAGGCTGGTCAGCCTGCCGGTCGCGGTGGCGTTCACCTTGAACGCCAGTGCGGCCAGCGGGCCGTCGGGGTCGGCCTCGCGCCGCACCTGGGCGCCCTCCCAGCTGCCCGTCACCGGGGGCAGGTCGAGCGGGGACGGCAGGTAGTCCGCCACCGCGTCCAGCAGTGGTTCCACCCCCTTGTCGCGGTAGGCGGAGCCGCAGAGCACCACCACGCCCTCACCGGTGCGGGTGAGGTCGCGCAGGGCCGCGCGCAGGGTGGCCGCGCTCAGCGTGCCGTGCTCGCAGAACTCCTCGAGCGCCCCGGCGTGCCGTTCGGCCACGGCCTCCTCCAGCTCACGGCGCCGCCGCGCCGCCTCGGTGCGCAGCTCGGCGGGGACAGGCGCCGCCACGGGCTCGCCGGCCCCGTCGGGCCAGATCAGCGCGCGGAGGCCGAGCAGGTCGACGACGCCCCGGAATCCGTCCTCGGCGCCCACCGGCAGCTGGGCCACCAGCGGCGCCGGGTGCAGCCGCTCCCGGACGGAGGCGACGGCGGCGTCGAGGTCGGCGCCCGCCCGGTCCATCTTGTTGACCAGGACGATCCTGGGCACGCCGTGCCGGTCGGCCTGCCGCCACACCGCCTCGCTCTGCGGCTCGACGCCGGCCACGGCGTCCAGGACCACCACCGCGCCGTCCAGGACACGCAGCGAGCGCTCCACCTCGTCGGCGAAGTCGACGTGGCCCGGGGTGTCGATCAGGTTGATCCGGCGGCCCTTCCAGGCGCAGCTGACGGCGGCCGCGAAGATGGTGATGCCCCGCTGGCGTTCCTGGGTGTCGAAGTCGGTGACGGTGGTGCCCTCGTGCACCTCGCCGGTGCGGTGGACGGCGCCGGTGGCGTGGAGGATCCGCTCCGTGACGGTGGTCTTGCCGGCGTCGACGTGGGCGAGGATGCCCAGGTTGCGGACGTCGGCGAGAGGGAGGGCGGGGCGGCGGGTGAGGTCGTTGCGCACGGCCTTCGGCCTTTCTGGAGGTGATGATCCGGTCCTTCGGGACGCGCGATCACCGCCACGGCCGCGGCACTCCGCGAGGGGCGGGGTGTCTCAGCGGGGCGTGGCGGACGTCCGGCACCGGCCGCGCAGCGGGCGCCGGAGGGCCGGGGACACCAGGATCACCTCGTACCGCGAACGGGGAACGACGGCATCGGCGCGCTGACGCACGGCCTGCCCCCCTTCACTCGTCACGGTGGTCCCACCGGGAGGGCCTCGCGACACGCACGTATCGTCAAGAGGTCGGGAAAACCCGGGGGTTGCTGCGAGTGTAGGGACCGGCGGCGGACCGGGCACCGCAATTTCGGGTGCGGGCGAGCGGCCCCGGCGGACGTCCGGTTCGCGGTAGGTTCGCCCCAGGTCCGTCTCTCGAGGAGCTTTGAGCGCATGCCCGTGAAGGTCAGTGTGGTCGTCCCGGTGTACAACCCCGGTCCCTACATCGAGGACTGCGTCGACTCGCTCCTGCGGCAGTCGCTGCGGCCGGGCGAGTTCGAGGCGATCTTCGTCGACGACGGCTCCACGGACGCGACGCCGGCGCGGCTGGACGCGCTGGCCGCGGAGCACTCCCACATCCAGGTGATCCACCAGGAGCCGTCGGGGTGGTCGGGCAAGCCGCGCAACGTCGGCATCGCGGCGTCGCGGGGCGAGTACGTGATGTTCGTCGACAACGACGACTACCTCGGCGACGAGGCCCTCGAGCGGATGTACGCGTACGCCGTGGAGAACGAGGCGGACGTCGTCGTCGGCAAGATGGCGGGCAAGGGCCGCCCGGTGCCGGTGGAGCTGTTCCGCAGGAACCATCCGCGCGCCACCGTCGAGAACTCCCCGCTGATGGACAGTCTGACGCCCCACAAGATGTTCCGGCGGGCCTTCCTCGACCGGATCGGGCTGCGCTTCCCGGAGGGCCGGCGCCGGCTGGAGGACCACGTCTTCATCGCGGAGGCCTATCTGCGGGCGGAGACGATCTCCGTCCTCAGCGACTACGTGTGCTATTACCACGTCAAGCGGGACGACGCCTCCAACGCCGGGTTCCAGCGCTTCGACCCGGTGGGCTACTTCAAGAACCTGCGCGAGGCGCTCGACGTGGTCGAGCAATACACCGAACCGGGCCCGCTGCGCGACCGGATGTACCGGCGCTGGCTGCGCAACGAGATGGTCGAGCGGATGCGGAGCACGCGGTTGCTGAACCTCCCCGACGACTACCGGCGGGAGATGTTCGGCGAGATCCGGGACGTGATCAACGAGCGGTTCGGGCCCTCCGTCGCCGCTCCGCTGGCGCCCACCCAGCGGGTGGTGGCGGCTCTGGTCGCCGCCGACCGCTACGAGGACACGCTGGCCTTCGCGGAGTGGGAGGCGTCCCTCGCCCCCCGGGCCGCCGCGGAGGCGGTCGGCTGGGAGAAGGGCGTCCTGCGCTTCGACCTGACGGCCGGTTACACCGTGCGGGGCGAGCCGATGGTCTTCCCGGCCGACGGCGCCCACACCGTGCCCGAGGGCGCGCCCGAGGACGTGGCGGGGGCCCTCGCCTGGGTACTCGCCGACGCCACGGAGCGGTTCGGCTCGGCGGGCGTGGACGTGGTGGTGCGCGAGCGTTCCACCGCGGCCCAGTACTACCTGCCGGCCGAGGTGACCCGGGAGTCGGAGCCCGCCGGGGACGGTGAGGGGGTGCGCCTGCGGGTGCGCGCCTCGGTGTCGCTGGACCCCGCGGTGGCCGCCGGCGGCTCGCCGCTGCGCGCGGGCCTGTGGGACCTGTTCGTGCGGGTGAAGCTGGGCGGCTGGGCCCGTGAGTGCCGGATCGACCCGGCCCCGGGCGCGCCGCGCCCGGCGGGGAACGCCGCGATCACGGACGGCAGTGTGGTCCTGCCGTACTGGACGGCCCGCGACACCCTGTCGCTCGACGTCGACAAGGCGTCCAGGAACCTGCGTCTGGACCGGCTGTCCCCGTCCGCGGTCACGGTGACGGGCGAGCGGCTCCGGGCGACGCTGCCGCTGCACGTGGCGGACCGCTGCGACGTCCTGCTGCGGCTGGCCGGCCCGGCGGACACGCCGCGGATCCAGGCGCCGGGCACCCTGTCCCCTGGCGAGGACGCGGCCCGCACCTGCGTCCTGGAGGCGGCGCTGCCGTGGGACGAGGCTCCCCGGGAGGTCCCGCTGGGGCTGTCCCTGGCGGCGGACCCGCGGGCGGTGGACCCCCGGTTCCTGTCCCTGCCGGTGGCGTTGACCGCGACCGCCGACGGGGTACGGGCACGGCACGCCGCGCTGCCGCGAGCGGCGCGGCAGCGGCCCGGAGCGGTGCGGGGACTGCACCGGCTGGCGCGCCGGCTGCCGCTGCCGGTGCGTCGCGCGGTGGTCAAGACCATGGACACCCTCGTGCCCGGTCTTCGGGCACGGCTGACCGACAGGAAGAGTGACTGAGCACGTGCGACCGCTGAGCATCGAAGGCACCTGGCTGGTGGAGCCGGCCATCTTCCCCGACGAGCGGGGCAGCTTCCACGAGTGGTTCCGGGGACCGGCGTTCCGGGAGGCGACGGGGTACGACCTGTCACTGGCCCAGGCCAATTTCTCGGTCTCGCGCAGGGGCGTGCTGCGGGGGCTGCACTTCGCGGACGTCCCGCCGGGGCAGGCCAAGTACGTGACCTGCGGGCGGGGCGCGGTGCTGGACGTGATGGTGGACATCCGGGTCGGCTCCCCCACCTTCGGCAGGTGGGTGTCGCACCGGCTGGACGAGGAGAACCGGCACGCGGTCTTCCTGGCCGAGGGCATCGGGCACGCCCTCATGGCGCTCACCGACGACGCCACGGTCCTGTACCTGTGTTCCACCGGCTACTCCCCCGCCCGCGAGCACGGGGTGCATCCCCTCGATCCGGCTCTGGGCATCGAGTGGCCCGCGGACATCGAGCCGGTGCTGTCCGCGAAGGACGCGGCGGCGCCCTCGCTGGCCGAGGCCCGCGCGGCGGGGATGCTGCCGGTCTACGAGGAGTGCGTCGTCCACTACGAGAAGCTGCGGGGCGACGAGTCCGTGTGAGGACGCGCCGCGTACGACGACGGCGGAGGCGGGACCCCGGGGTCCCGCCTCCGCCGTCGTCGGTCAGCCCCGCTCGCCGGTGAGCTGGTCCAGCGACCTGCTCAGCTGCTCCCAGCCCTTGGCGCGCTTGGTGCCCCGGTTGCGGGCGTGGACCAGCGGCTTCCAGAACCCGGCGTTCAGCAGGTCCTCGGCGCGCACCGCGGTGGTGCGGCCGAGGATCGACTCCGGCACCTTCTGCGGGTCGGGGACCTCGAACTCGGCCATGATCTCGTCGTACTTGTCCTGCAGCACCGTGTTGGTCGGGTCGGCGCCGAAGACCAGCAGCTGTCCGGTGGGCTGGGTGTCGACCAGCACGGTCCTCAGGTCGGGCCGGTAGCGCTGAAGGATCTCGACGACCTTGTAGACGTCGCCGGTCCACGCGTTGGTGTGCCGGTCGCGCGCCGCCTCGTCGACGTTGCGCGGCAGCATGTCGTCGAGGACGACGACACTGGCCCAGTCGGAGTGCTTCTCGACGTTGATGAAGTCGCGCAGGGCGTACTCGAAGAGGTGCATGCCGTCGATGAACGACAGGTCCAGCGTGACGTCCTGCCAGTAGCCGAACGGGCTGCGGTTGCGGGCGAGGTTGCGCAGCGGGTGGCGGCCCCCCTTGAGGTGCCCCAGGGGGTTCTCGCGGGCGAAGAAGTCGTCACTGGTCGCCTTCACCAGGTGGACGTCGCACCGGATCTCCGTGACCACCTTGAAGGCGGGGTCGACGGCGATGCTCGGGACCCGGGAGAGGGTGAGGCTGCGGCCGTCGTTGACGCCGATCTCCAGGTAGTTCCGGTTGGCGCAGGTCTTGTGGAGCTCCCTCAGGAACTCGTGGCGCTTCACGAACAGGACTCCTTGCGGATGAGCGGGAGGGCAACATGAAGGGCGGCGCGCCAGTCGCGCAGGGGCGGCAGACCGAGCGGCCGCCACCGGTGGTGCGCGAGGGCGCTGTAGGCGGGGCGGGGTGCGGGCCGGGGGAACGCCTCGCTGGTGACGGGGCGTACCCGGGCCGGGTCGGCGTCGAGCAGGCGGAAGACCTCCTGGGCCAGTTCGTGCCAGGTGGCCTCGCCGGAGCTGGTGGCGTGGAAGACGCCGGTGGCGTCCGGGTCGTCCGCGCCGAGCCGGGCGCCGAGGTCGGCGATCCGGCCGGCGACGTCGGCGCTCCAGGTGGGCTGGCCGCGCTGGTCGGCGACGACGTCGAGGGTGTCCCGGCGGGACTCGAGCCGGGTCATGGTGCGCACGAAGTTGCCGCCGTGGGCGCCGTAGAGCCAGGCGGTGCGCACGACGGCGCCCCGGCCGGGCAGTTCGTCGAGGACCGCCCGCTCGCCGGCCAGTTTGGTGCGGCCGTAGGCGGTGCGCGGGGCGGTGGGGTGGTCCTCGGGGTAGGGGGCGGTGGCCCGGCCGTCGAAGACGTAGTCGGTGGAGACGTGGATCAGGCGGGCCGTGCCCTGTTCGGCACAGGCCCTGGCGAGGGTGCGGGGGCCGTCGCCGTTGATCCGCAGGGCGGTCGCCTCGTCGGTCTCGGCGTCGTCGACGGCCGTGTAGGCGGCGCAGTTGACGACCACGTCGGGCCGGTGCGCGGCGAGGGCGGCACGGACGTCGTCCTCACTCGTGATGTCGAGTTCGGCGCGGTCGAGGGTCACCGTCTCCTCGCCGCGGCGTGCCAGTTCCTGCGCGGTGTCCCGGCCGAGCATGCCCGCTGCGCCGGTGACGAGCCATCTCATGCGCGCCTCTCCGTACTTCCCGTGCTCCGACGGCCGGTGACGGGCCGACTCCCCTGACCGGAGCAGCGGCTCATCCGCCGGCCCGTTCCTTCAACGGCTCCCACCAAGCCCGGTTCTCGCGGTACCAGTTGACGGTGTCGGCGAGAGAGGCGGTGAAGTCGTGCCGGGGATGGTAGCCGAGTTCGGTACGCGCCTTGCCCCAGTCGACGGAGTAGCGCAGGTCGTGTCCCTTGCGGTCCTCGACGTACTCGACCATGTCCCAGCCGGCCCCGCAGGCGTCCAGGAGCAGGCCGGTGAGCTCCTTGTTGGAGAGCTCGGTGCCGCCCCCGATGTTGTAGATCTCCCCTGCTGAGCCCCGGGTTCGGACGAGTTCGACGCCCTGGCAGTGGTCCTCCACGTGCAGCCAGTCGCGGACGTTGCGCCCGTCGCCGTAGAGCGGCACCTTCCTGCCGTCGAGGAGGTTGGTGACGAAGAGGGGAATCACCTTTTCGGGGAACTGGTGGGGACCGTAGTTGTTCGAGCAGCGGGTGACCCGGACGTCCATGCCGTGGGTCCGGTGGTAGGCCAGGGCGAGCAGGTCGGAGGACGCCTTGGAGGCGGAGTAGGGCGAGTTGGGCGCGAGGGGGTGGGTCTCCGGCCAGGAACCCGACTCGATGGAGCCGTACACCTCGTCGGTGGAGATGTGCACGAAGGGACCCACTCGGTGCCTCAGGGCGGCGTCCAGCAGGGTCTGGGTGCCGACCACGTTGGTGAGGACGAAGTCCGCGGCGCCGGTGATCGAGCGGTCCACGTGGGACTCGGCGGCGAAGTGGACGACCTGGTCGGCGGCTCCCATCAGTTTGTCCACCAGCTCGGCGTCGCGGATGTCGCCCTGGACGAACTCCAGCCGCGGATGGTCCAGCGGCAGGTTGTCGAGGGTGCCCGCGTAGGTGAGCTTGTCGAGCACGGTGACGCGCAGGTCCTCGGCGCCGTCCGCCAGGAGGTTGCGCACGTAGGTGGACCCGATGAAGCCGGCGGCGCCGGTGACGAGGAGGTTCAGGGAGGTCATGGCTGGATCCGCACCTTGCTGTGGTCGCCGAGGACGAGACGGTGGGCGCTGGGCACGCCGGGCGCCGACTGCGTGGTCACCTCGGCGTGGCGGCCGATCAGGGAGGACTCGATGCGCCCGACGCCCTCGATGGTGGCGTCCCGCAGCACGATCGAGAACTCCAGCTCGCTGCCGCTGACGGCGCAGTTCTCGCCCACCGAGGTGAACGGTCCGACGTAGGAGTCGTCGATCCGGGTGCCGGCGCCGATGACGGCGGGGCCCACGATCCTCGAGCGGGTCACCCGGGCGCCCGCCTCGATCACGACCCGGCCGACCGTCTCGCTCTCCTCGTCCACCTCCCCGTCGTTGCGCGGCTCCAGCGACTCGAGGACCATCCGGTTGACCTCGAGCATGTCGACGACGTTCCCGGTGTCCTTCCAGTACCCCTGGATGACGGTGGACCGCACGGCGGCCCGGTCGTCGATCAGCCGCTGGATGGCGTGGGTGATCTCCAGTTCGCCCCGCCGGGAGGGCTCGATGGAACGGACCGCCTGATGGATCCGCGGCGTGAACAGGTAGACGCCGACCAGCGCGAGGTCGCTCTCGGGCCGCTCGGGCTTCTCCTCCAGGGTCACCACCTGGCCCTCCTCGTCGAGGACGGCGACGCCGAAGGCGCGGGGATCGGGGACCTTGGTCAGCAGGATCTGGGCGTCGGGGCGGCTGGCCCGGAAGTCGTCGACGATGTCGTTGATGCCGCCGACGATGAAGTTGTCGCCGAGGTACATGACGAAGTCGTCCTCACCGAGGAAGTCCCGTGCGATCAGCACCGCGTGGGCCAGCCCGAGCGGCTTCTCCTGCGGGATGTACGTCACCCGGAGGCCGAACCGCGAGCCGTCCCCGACCGCAGCACGGATCTCGTCGGCGGTCTCCCCGACGATCATCCCGACCTCGGTTATCCCGGCCGCGGCGATGGATTCCAGTCCGTAGAACAGCACCGGCTTGTTGGCCACCGGCACGAGCTGTTTGGCCGACGTGTGGGTGATCGGCCGCAGTCGCGTGCCGGCTCCACCTGACAGGACAAGAGCCTTCATTCGGTCCACACTAGCCGCGCCCGCCGCCGCCGGGCGGCGAACCGGACGATGCGACGGTCTTTTCCCGCTTCCGCGTGACGCGGCGGTCCGCGGGCCCCGCGTCGGGCGGGCTGACCGGGCTGACGGGCTGACGGGAGGGCGGGCGGAAGCAGCCGAAAGTTTTTCCTCCGCGCCGTACAACCTTCTCCACCGGTTGGCGGTCGATCAACCCAAGCCGCGTTTTCCGCGCTCCACCACTGCGTGTTGGCGATGGCTTCGAAAGTTTCTGTTGACGATGTCAACAGAGAGGGAGCCTGGTGTAACCCGACACATTCGTGTAGCGTCTTCCTCGGACGCACCGCCTCGTCGGGGGGCGGGCCGGTGCGCCTCGGGGGGACCTGAGGGGGGATCCCGGGGGGGGATCAGCAGGGGGGCCGACCGGTCCCGGCGTGACCCGGGGGGGACACGCCGGGACCCGGCTCGGACACCGTGAAAGGCTGGGGTCGTGACACCCCCGCCGCGCTCCTTCGACGCCGTCCTCTGTGACCTCGACAACGTCGTCCGTTTCTACGACTTCTCCGAACTCGCCGCGCTCGAGCGGGAGTCGGGCCTCACCGCCGGTCTCACCGCGTCGGTGGCCTACGCCCCCGACCTCGATCTCCCGCTGCTGCTCGGGCACATCGACGTCGGGCGGTGGACGGAGTCCGTCGCCGGGCGGATGGCCGCCTTCGTGCCGCCCGGCCGGGCCCTCGAACTGGCGCGGGCCATGGCGGACGCGCCGTTCCGCGCGGACCCCGAGGCGGTCGAACTGCTGCGCCGGGCACGGGATCTGGTGCCGCTGGTGATCGTCACCAACGCGACGGCCCGGCTGGAGGGCGAACTGGCGGCCATGGGGATCGGCGACCTCGCCGACCACGTCGTCAACAGCGCGTGGGAGGGCGTCGCCAAGCCCGACCCGGAGATCTACCGGACCGCCTGCCGGCTGGCCGGGGTCGCGCCGGAGCGCTGCCTGTTCGTGGACGACCGGACGGAGAACACCGAGGCGGCCGCGGCGCTCGGCATGTCCGCCGTGCGGTACCGCTCCGTGGAGGACCTGCGGCAGGCGCTGGAGCCGCTGTTCACCGCTCCCGGCGTGGCAGCGCCCGCGGGGGCCGCCGCCGCTGGAGTTCCGCGTCGAGCAACGGTTCGGCCCACGTCGTGAGTTGGAGCACCGGGCGGGTGGCGCTCGCGGTGTCGCCCGCGAGCGGGCGGGCCACGGCGCGGTCCGCGTGCGCGGCCGGCAGCAGCATGGCCCGGGTGCGGCCGCGCAGGCCGACCCGCAGCAGGTAGCGCAGTCCCTCGATGTCGACCAGGCCGCACTCCCCCGCCGGCCAGTCCACCGGCTCGTCCAGAGGGTCCACCCGCCATCCGGCGTGGCGGGCCGCGTCCATCCAGGCCCCCAGCGCCTGGATCCGGTCCTGTGCCACCGACGTGCTGGGGCGGGTGATGATCTGGATCGGGTCGGGCCTGTGCTCCATCGAATTCCCCCTGCTCACCTGGCCGCTGCGGCCTCTTCCGCGGGCTCCGGACGGTCACGGCGCGCGGCCGTCCGGATGACGTCCGCCGGCGCCGCTAGCCCGGAGGAGTGCTCTCGCCGAGCGGCGTGTCGCGCCTCGTGCTGGGATCGGTGACGTCGATCGAGACCCGGCGGGAACCGCTCGACGTGTTCCCCGCTGCCGGGCCCCTTCACCTCATCGGGAGCAACCTTGAAGAAGTCGATACGTCGGCTCTGCCGCGCAGGCCTGCCCGTGCTCACGGCGGCCCTTGTCTCCGGCGCGGTGGCGCCGCAGGTCATGGCCGCCGAGGCGGGCACGGACCGGGCCGCCTCGCACGACTGCGACCACTCGTGCGAGGGCGGCGGTGGGGGTGGCAGGCCCGGGCCCGCCGGCCCGGCCGGACCGCAGGGCGAGCCCGGGCCGTCCGGGCCGCAGGGCGAGGCGGGTCCGTCCGGCCCGCAGGGCCCGGCGGGCGTCGCCGGTCCCGCGGGACCGGAAGGAGCGGCGGGACCCGCGGGGCCGGAGGGTCCGCAAGGCCCGGAAGGCCCTCAGGGACCCGAGGGCCCCCAGGGCGAGACGGGTGAGCAGGGCCCGCCCGGTGAGCAGGGCGAACCCGGTGAACCCGGCGCCCCCGGTGAGGTGACGCCGACCTTCCTGGAGAACGAGGAGGGCGACGCCGACGGCCTGGGCACCGGAACGGCAACGGCCACCTGCCCGGAGAGCAGCACCCTGACCGGCGGCGGCGTGACCGTGGCCGACACGCTGCTTCCTCTCGTCACCGTGCTCGAGTCGGCCCCGGACGGGGCGAACGGCTGGACCGGCACGGTCAGGAACACGAGCGGCGAGGCGGTCACCTTCACCGTGAACGCCATCTGCCTCCCCCTGGCTCCCACCACGTAGCGGGACCCCCTGCCCGCGCCCCCGCGCGGCGACGGGGGAGCACGACGGGCCGGTCCGGAGCGTTCCGGGCCGGCCCCTGCGTTCGTCGGCAGGCAACCCTTGGGGTTCCGGGGGGCGGCCCTGATGTCCGGGGCAGCCCCTGTCAGCCTCCGGCGCCCGGGGCCAGCGCCCCGTTGCCCAGTCCCTCGCCCGCCAGTTCGGCGATCCGCGCCGTGAGGTCGGCGATCTCGCGGGCGCAGGTCTCGAACTCGCGCAGGGTGCGGAACGCCGCCCCGTACCGGCGTTGCTCGTCGATGTCCATCTGCGGCACCCGCGCGCCCCGCCCGTCGAGACGGAACGTCCCGCTGAGCGAGGTGGAGCGGCGGACGTTGGCCGACGAGCGCAGGAAGCCGCGCAGGTAGTCGGTGTCCAACTGCTCGCTGGTCGAGACGGGTTCGTCCGCCCCGTGGCTGACCAGCCCGGCCCGCGCCAGTTCGGCGACGCTCACGGTGGATCCCTCCAGGGAACCGGGCCCCCGCCCCTCCGTCAGTGCGGGCAGCAGCAGCCCGAGCCGTGCCAGTCTCTCGTCCAGCTGCCGCCGCAGTTCCTGGTACTCGGCGGCGAAGTCCCGCGTGGAGTCCTCGACATGGCGCCCCGGGGTGAGGTCGACGGTGTCGTCGAGCAGGTCGATCAGGGCGATCTCCGCCGTCTGGGCCGGTCCGGGTTCCAGCGGTCCGTCCGGGTCTTCGGCGGTGAGGTCGACCATCCGCACCGCGGCGGCGGTGTCGCCGGGCCCCGTGGGGCGCCGCAGGTGCCAGAGGTGGACGGGCTGGGCGTGCGAGGCGGCGGTGCCCGGGGCGAGCGCGGTGACCTGGGTGAGGATGCCGCGCCGGACCAGTTCGGCCCTGATACGGCGGCCCGCCTTGCGGTAGGCGACCGAGGCGGGCATCACCATCAGCACCCGGCCGCCGGGGGCGGTGTGCGCGTACGCGTGCTGGAGCCAGGCGAGTTCGCTCTCCGCCCGGGACGGCGTGCCCAACTCCCAGCGGCGGTCCAGCAGGAGCTGTTCCCTGCCCCAGTCGGTGTCCCCGACGGGCGGGTCGCAGACGACCAGGTCGGCCTTGAGTTCCGGCAGCCGGTCCTCGCGCAGCGAGTCCCCGACGGCGATCTCCACTCCGGCGCGGCCCGTCAGGTCGGCCCTCAGCTGGGCGAAGCGCGCGCTGTCCGGGTCGATCTCCTGCCCCAGGCGCCGCGGTCCGCGTTCGGGTCCCACGCACAGGAGCAGGGTGCCGATCCCGCAGGCCGGGTCGAGGACCACGGCGTTCTTGGCCACGCGTCCGGCGAAGTGGCGCACGGCCCTCACCACGCGGGCGGTGGTGACCTGGTCGGACGCGGCGCGGCGGACGGAGTCCGTGAAGCGTTCCGCGAGTCCGGTGACCAGGTCGGCGGCGGAGCCGCGGTCGAGCAGGCGCCCCACGAGCCGTACGGCCTCCTCGGGGAGCGGGGTGAGCGCGTCCGGGTCGTCGACGTGCGCGGCCGTGTCGGCGAGGGCGGTGACCATGTCGTCGCCGTAGGCGCCGCGGAGGGTCTGCCAGAGCCTGACCTCCTCGGAGACGTCCTGCCCCTTGCGCTGGCGCTCCAGCCAGGAGCGGATCTCGGCGAGGTCGAAGAGCGGACTGTTGGGGCCGCCCCCGGCCGGTTCGGGGAAGTCGTCGTACCGTCTTCGCCAGTTGGAGACGGCGGCGCGGGTGACGCCGGCGAGACGGGCGATCTCCGAGCCGGTCACCAAAGCTCCTGCCGCCTGGCTCCCAGCGCTGTCAGTCATGGCGCACACCGTACACAGCACCGGGGGAACTGTTCAACGAAGGGGCGTTGACACCGTTCACGTAGATTGCTCCGATCGAGTGAAGTGCGCCATAGGGGTGGATGCGGAGGTTTGGCCTCCGCCCGGCCGGTGAGGCGCAGGCGCATGTCAACGGCGACCTCCACCGCTCCGCGGACGCACTCCGCGCCGGCCCAAGGCCTGGACGCGCCGGCCTCCCGTGACGCGTTCTTCGACAACGCCAAGTTCCTGGCGATCCTCCTGGTGGCGGTCGGCCACGTCTGGGAGCCGCTGCGGGAAGGCGACCGTGGGGTCCTCGCCCTCTACATGTTCGTCTACGCCTTCCACATGCCGGCGTTCATCGTGGTCTCCGGCTACTTCTCCCGGTCCTTCGACGCCTCGCCGCACCGGGTCCGGCGGCTGGTGACCGGCGTCGTCGTGCCGTACGTCCTCTTCGAGACCGCGTACGCGCTCTTCACCCGCTGGAGCGACGACGACCCCGGACGGCCCGTCACCCTGCTGGACCCCACGTACGTGACCTGGTTCCTGGCGGCCCTGTTCGTGTGGCGGCTGACCGCGCCGCTGTGGCGTTCGCTGCGGTGGCCGCTGCCGGTGGCGGTGGGGGTGGCGATGCTGGCCGCCCTCTCCCCCTCGATCGGCGAGGACCTCGACCTTCAGCGAGTGCTGCAGTTCCTGCCGTACTTCGTCCTCGGGCTCGGTCTGCGGCCGGAGCACTTCGCGCTGGTGCGGCACCCGGTGGTGCGGGTGCTGTCGGTGCCGGTGGCGGCGGCGGGTCTGGCGGCGGCCTGGTGGGCGGTGCCGCGGATGAACTACGCCTGGCTCTACCACAGCAGTGCCGCGCAGCAGCTGGGCATGCCGTGGTGGGCGGGACCGCTGATGACACTGCTGCTGTTCGGCTGCGGCGTGGCCCTGGTCGTCTGCTTCCTCGCCTGGGTGCCGGCCCGCCGGACGTGGTTCACCGCGCTCGGCGAAGGGACCCTGTACGGCTATCTGCTGCACGGCTTCTTCATGAAGTTCCTCGCGCACACGGGCTTCTACGACCTGCTGCGGCCCTACGGCGGCGCCGGGCTCCTCGCGGTGACGGTGCTGGGCGCGCTGGTGGTGACGGCGCTGTGCACGGCGCCGGTGCGGCGGCTGTTCCGGCCGGTGGTGGAGCCGAGGACGGACCGGGCGTTCCGGGAGCAGCGCGAGGCCGTCCGGCGCTAGACCGGCCCGCGCGGGAGCGGGAGGCTCCCGCGCGGAAGGCGCTCGGGTCAGGCGAGGGGTGTCCGGGCGGTGACCGCCCAGGTCCGGTGCGGGACGCGCAACGGGTCCCCGGGGAAGCGGTCGCGCAGGACGGCGGTGAGCTCGTCGGAGAAGGCGCGCACGCCGTCCTCCGGGAGGCTCGCGCCCACCCCGGCGCTGGCGCGGATCCGGCCCACCCAGTCCTCGGGCCGGTAGGGGACCTCGAGGTCGAAGGAGAAGGTCTCGATGTCCCGGAACCCGGCGGTCGCCAGGTCGGTCAGCCAGCGCGGGTGCAGGCCGGTGCCGCCGGCCATGGACCAGTCCGGGTTGTGGGCGACGATCAGTTCCTCGGTGGCGGCGACCACGTTGCCGGGCAGCGGCAGCCAGTCGAAGTGGGCGATGACCACGTGGCCACCCGGGCGCAGCAGCCGCCGGACCTCGGCGGCGGCGCGGGGTGCGTCGAACCAGTGCCAGCACTGTCCGGCCGTGACGATGTCGAAGGCTGCGTCCGGCAGACCGGTGGCCTCGGCGGTTCCCACCCGGTACTCGACGCCCACGCCGGCCTCGGCGTCCAGTCCCCGGGCCTGTTCGAGCAGCGGGGCCGCCGGGTCGACGCCGGTGACCCGGCCGCCCGCCAGGGCCATCAGGCGGGCCAGGCTGCCGGTTCCGGTGCCGATGTCCAGGACGTCGCGGCCGGACGGCTCGACGCCGTGGCCGGCCAGACGGGTGACGAGTTCCGGGGGGAATCCGGCGCGGTGGCGTCGGTAGTCCTCGGCGGTGAGCCCGAAGTCCGGGTTGCTCCGGTCGCTGCGCTCCATGGGTGCTCCCTGTGCTGCGAAGACGTTCACACAAGATCGTCCGCCGATCCTCGCGCACGGCCCGGGGGCAGGACAGGACGCCCCGTGGAGAGTTGGGTCACAGGGGTGCTGCGGCCCGCGGGGTGCACGTGGTCCGATGGCGTCCATGGACGCCACGACACTGCTGCGGGAGACGCTGACCCTGACGGAGAGGGCGCGCGGGCGGGTGATCCTCGGCATCGCGGGGGCGCCGGGGGCCGGGAAGTCGACTCTGGCCGAGTACCTGGTCGCGGCCGTCGCCGCGCGGATGGGGCCGGGCGCGGCGGCGTACGTCCCGATGGACGGCTTCCACCTCTCCAACCTCCAGCTGGAGCGCCTGGGGCTGACCGGCCGGAAGGGCTCCGAGCCGAGCTTCGACGGCTGGGGGTACGCCGCGCTGCTGCGGCGGATCCAGGAGGAGGGCGACGAGCCGGTGTACGCGCCCGGCTATTCGCGCACCCTGCACGAGCCGGTGGCGGCGCTCCACGTGGTGGAGCCGGCGGCGCGGCTGGTCGTCACCGAGGGGAACTACCTCGCCGTCGGAAAGGGGCCCTGGCCGGCGGCCCGCGCCTGTCTGGACGCGCTCTGGTTCCTGGACACCCCGGAGGAAGTGCGCGAGGAGCGCCTGCACGGGCGGCACACCTCGACCGGCTTCACCGCCGAGGCGGCTCGGGCCTGGGTGGCGGGCAACGACCGGCCCAACGGGGAACTGGTGGCCGCCACCCGGGACGCCTGCGACCGGGTGATCACCGTGGAGGGGCCCCTGGACCCTCCGTGAGCGCCCGGCGCGGTCGGCGTCATGCCGGGCGGCGGCCGAAGCGGGCGAGGAGGTGCCAGACCTTCTTGAGCGCCTGCGGATCGTGCTCCCCGGTCCGGGCGGCCGCGCCGACGACCGCCGGGTCGATCCTGCCGTCGACGGCGATCCGGACACCGAGTTCGACGAACTCGGGGCCGCGGTAGTCGCGGCGACGCCTCAGTTCGTCGACGTCGAGGACGAACCCGGGGTGCCACTCGACGGGGCAGGGCAGCGCGCGGGCGGCGTCCTCCACCGGTGTGGAGCGGTAGCAGGGGTCCAGGACGAGGGCCTCGACGTCGCGGTCGAAGCGGACGGGGCCGTGTACGTGGGCCTCGACGTAGTCGTCGAGCGCGTCGGCGTCGCGGTCGGCCTCGGCCAGGCCGACCAGCGCCGAGCAGTGGTCGGCGACGCCGAAGTCGGTGGGTTCGGCGGCGCTGTCCGGGTAGCAGAAGGTCGCCCGCCGCAGGGCCGCCGCGGTCAGCCGGAAGTACGAGGACCCGAACCGGGGCGCGGCGCCCCTCGGGTCGTGACGGTGGTTCAGCGCGCCGTAGACGGGCCGGTGCGCCGCCTCCACGGCGTCGTAGACCCCGCCGAAGATGCGGCTCTCCCACCGCCACCGGTCGCCGCCGGGATGTGCCGTCAGGCCGCCGTTGCCGGTGCCGGTCACGAACTGGGAGAGGTAGACCCCGTCCTCGGCCATCGCGGCGAGGACCGGTGTGCCGCCGGGCAGCAGTCGGTCGGGGTGGAAGTGCGCGGTGACACGCGTGCCCGGAGCGAGCGGCCCGCCCGCCGCCCGGGCGGCGACGTGCCGCAACGCCGCCTCGTACACGGTGGTGCCGGCGTCCGTGGTCATGCCCGCCAGTCTGACCAACCGGGGCGCGCCGCGTCAGCCGGATTTCCCGACGGCTCAGCGAGAACCCGCACCCTCGCCGGGAGGCGGTCCCGGTATCTTCCGGGTCCATGACCGTGTCCCGTTACCGCTACCGCTACGTCGGTCCGGAGGAGCTGAGGGCCCTGGCCCGGCCGGGGCGCAGGGGCCGGGCGTTGCGCGGGCCGGAGGATCTGCGGGAGGCGGAGGCCGGAGAGGTGTTCACGTACGTGGTGGACCTCGACGGGGTGATGCGGCCGGCCCCGCGACGCAGCGAGCACGTGGTCTGCGCGGGCGGGGAGCCGGTGCTCGGGGCCGGGGAGATCTCCTTCCGGCCGGCGGGCACGGGGAGCTGGGCGGTGGCGGAGGTCGGCAACCTGTCGACGGGCTACTGCCCGGACCTGGCCTCCTGGTCCGCGGTGGCGACGGCGCTGGACCGGGCCGGGATCCGCCGCCCGGACGGCTTCACGGAGCCGGTGGTGTTCCGGTGGTGTCCGGGGTGCGGGCAGGCCCAGGTCGTGCGGGACGCGCACTTCGTGTGCGTGTTCTGCGACGCGGACCTGCCCCCGGAGTGGAACGGCGGCCTGACGGGGCCTCAGTAGAGCTTGGCGACCGAGGTGCGGGCGGTGTTGCGGAAGGCGGCGACGGGCGCGTCCTTGAAACGGCCCATCTGGCCCCACTGGACCACCGTCACGGTGCGGTCGTCGCGGCCCACCGAGAAGAGGTGGACGTCCCGGGTGTACTCGGTGGTGACCTGGACCGCGTACAGCCGGGCGCCCTCCTCCACGTTGAGGCGGCCGAGGTCGCGGACCGTGGCGTCCACGTCGGGGTGGTGGGCCTCGGTCCGCGCCGCGCACTGCCGCACGCTGCGCCGCAGCAGTTCGGCCAGGGTCCGGGCGGAGGCGCGGTCCTTCTCGACGACGGTCACCTGGCGCGCGCTTGCGTCCAGGTCGGTCCAGAACTCCCGGTACCGCGAGGTCGCCCCGGGGAGCGCCTGGCCGTAGCAGAAGGGCACCGGGTCGGGCACGCCCGCCGTGACCGCGCCCGCGTACCAGTCGGACGAGGGGTGCGGCGGGAGGTCGGCGGGGGCGAGGAAGCGGGGCGTCGAGGCCGCGGTGGCGGCGGTCGCCGTGGTGGCGGGAAGGGTCAGGGCGATCGCCGTGGCGGTGACCACGGCTGCGGTGCTGCGGCGCATGCGGGTGCCTTCTCTCTCGAGCACGGGTGCTGCGGGGCCCCGCGCGCCGGGCGGCCGTTGCCCGGGGTGCCGGCCGGCGGACGATGTCCCCTTTCCCCTGATACGACAGCCGGAAAGGGGACATGGTTGCACCGGACGGCGCGTTCCACCCGAACTGCTTACCGCCGCGTCGCGTCCAGCACCCGCAGCAGCCACCGCGCGGCCGCCGGACGCTCCCCGGGCGCCGCGCCCGCCTCGGCGTTGCCCGGGAAGAGCCGCCCCCAGGCGACGGCGCGGGTCAGCGCCGCCAGCCGCAGGGCCAGGTCGAGGCCGCGCCGCAGTTCGGCGGGGGTGCGGCCGGGGCCGGTCCACGGCTCCAGGTACGCGTCGCGGAGCCTGGGCAGCGTGGCGTCGCCGTGGCGGCGGCGGAAGATCCGGGAGGTGACCAGCAGGCTGCAGAACGGGTGGGTGACGGAGGAGTCGCCCCAGTCGAAGAAGGTGTAGCGGCCCGGCTCCGGCCGGAGGATCTGGGCGTCCTGGAGGTCGGAGTGGTCGAGGGTGTCGGCGATCCCCAGCGCGGCGAGTTCCGCGCTCGCCCCCTCGATCAGCGGCCGGGCCGCCTCCAGCCGGGCGCGCTCGGCGGTGTCCAGGTGGACGGCGTTCTCGGCCAGCAGTCGCTCGAACAGCGCGGGCAGCGCGGCGGTGCGCGCCTCGGGCAGGCCCGCCGCGGTCAGTTCGGCGGTGTGCCCGGTGAGGGTCTGCTGCACCTGGGCGTAGAGCGGCAGGATCTCCTCCCAGACCCGGGTCGCCTCCCCGGCGTCGGCCCCGGCGAGGACGTCGGCCAGGACCGGGCCCCCGTCGGGCAGCAGCGACCAGCCGCGGCCGGCGTCGACGGCGAGCGGACGGAGCACGCGGCCGGGCACCCGGCGGTCCAGCACGAGGGCGAGGCCGGCCTCGAAGCGGCTCGCGGGCGGGTTGGCCTTGAACCAGACCCGCGACCCGTCGTCGGTGGGGATCCGGACCAGGACGGACCACGGACGCAGCCGGGCGGTCCGCTTCCCGGCCGGGCGCAGGCCGTGCGCCGCCAGCCCTTCGGCGGTGAAGGCCTCCGCGGCTGTGCGCCAGGCGGCGTCGCCCCAGGGGGTGACGGCGTCCGGCCAGTCGCCCCGGTCGATGTCGGTGTCGGTCGTCGTGTGCCGCATAAGGTCATTGGATCAGCAGGACACGCCGCGCGACCAGCGTTTTCTCCCCGGCGGCGGCGGGGGCGCGCGGTCGCGGCCCGCCCCGGGCGCCGGTGGCGAGGGGCGGTGGACGCGGAGTGTTGGTGCCCCGATCCGCCGGTGGGCTGCGCCTACCCTTCAGCGTTCGTATCGGCTGATCGTCGGACACCGCTGGACGGCAATCCCGCAGGCGGGCGGTCCGGGGCAGGAGAGCAGACGTATGAGGTGCGAGGTTCGGGCGATCACCCGCGAGGAGCATCTGGACTTCGTCCGGGCGCGGCCGTCGGTGAGCCATCTGCAGGTCCCCGCCTGGGGCGACGTCAAGGAGGACTGGCAGCCGCGGAGCCTGGGCTGGTTCGACGGGGAGGGACGACTGGTGGGGGCGGGGCTCGCGCTGCTGCGGGCGATGCCCGGCATCGGCCGCTCGCTGGCCTACCTCCCCGAGGGCCCGGTGGTGGACTGGGACGACTCCGACCTGGCCGAGGGATGGCTGCGGCCGATGCTGGACCATCTGAAGGACCTGGGCGCGTTCAGCGTGCGGCTGGGGCCGCCGGTGGTGTCCCGGCGGTGGAGCGCCGAGCGGGTCAAGGAGGCGGTCGCCGACCCGGCGGCGCGCCGGCTGGCGGACGCGGAGCCGTCCGCGCGCGAGGAGCGGGCCGACGAGGTCGCCGAACGGCTGGAGCGGTCCGGCTGGCGGCGCTCGGGCGAGGGCGGCTCGGGCGGCTTCGCCCTGGGGCAGCCGCGGTACGTCTTCCAGCTGCCGCTCGCCGGCAGGACGCTGGAGCAGGTCCAGAACGGCCTGAACCAGCAGTGGCGGCGCAACGTGAAGAAGGCCGAGAAGGCCGGGGTCAAGGTCGTCGAGGGGGACGGCGAGGACCTGGGGACCTTCCACGAGCTCTACCTGGAGACCGCGAAGCGCGACGGGTTCACCCCCCGGCCGCTCGGCTACTTCCGCCGCATGTGGGACGCGCTGCGCGCGGAGGACCTTGGCCGGATGCGCCTGTACCTGGCGTCGCACGACGGGGAGACGCTGGCCGCGGCGACCATGCTGACGGTGGGTGAGCACGTCTGGTACTCCTACGGCGCCTCCACCACGCGCCGCCGCGAGGTGCAGCCGAGCAACGCGCTTCAGTGGCGGATGATCTGCGACGCCCACGAGCGCGGCGCCGCGGTCTACGACCTGCGCGGGATCACCGACACCCTCGAGGAGGACGACCCGCTGCTCGGCCTGCTCCGCTTCAAGGTGGGCACCGGAGGCGAGGCCGTGGAGTATCTCGGCGAGTGGGAGTACCCCCTGAACAAGGCCCTGCACAAGGCTTTTGAGGTGTACATGGCCGCACGGCGATGACCGCCGGGTAAAAAAACTTACCTCTGACAGGTCGTCGACGCTCTCATCCTTGGTCAACTTGATGTGACAAGTGGGCGATTGTCAGAAATCTGTGATCAACTTCTCCTCACAGTTCGGTCACCAGCAGGCAAGTCGAGACACACAACATCCCTATAGTGTCCCCGAGTTGCCGCCCTGCTGCCCCTGGCCCGCTGAGGAGTACGCCGATGAGACCTACCCGAGCTCGCTCGGCCATGTTCGTCTGGGGAGTGACGACCGGCGCGCTGGCAGGCGTCGTGGCGTTCGCCGCCCCGGCCGAGGGCCAGGGGTTCGTCTGGGCCGTCGGCGGGGCCGCCGTGGTGACGGTCACCTCCGGTCTCGCCGCCTGGTTCCGCGGCCGTGAACGGCTCGCCCGCGAGCGGTACGCCGAACTCGAGGCGGACGCCGTGCGGTTCGCGGACACCACGCTGCCGGCGGCGCTCGCCCGGGTCGCCGAGGGAGCCACCGCCGAGCGGGTGCTGGCCGAGTGCACCCGGACCGGCAGGCGGGCGGCCCTGGCCCCCGCCCGGCCCGAGCAGGTGCGGGCGCTCCAGCAGGCCGTACGGGCAGTGGGTCGCAGCGAGGCCCGCCGGGCCGCCGCGCTGGCCGCCTGTGCCAACGCCGCCGGCCGCATGCAGGCCATGTCCACCTCCACCCTCGCCGAACTGCGGGAGATGGAGGAGCGGCACAACGACGGCGACGTGCTGGCCGACCTGCTGCACGTCGACCACCGCACCGCGCAGGCCGGCCGGCTGGCGGACTCCATCGCGGTGCTCAGCGGCGCCCGCTCCGGCCGCCGCTGGGCGCGTCCCATCGCCATGGAGTCGGTGCTGCGCGGCGCGATGGGCCGTATCGCGGGCTACCAGCGGGTGCGTCTGAGAGCCGTTCCGCCGAGTCTGTCCGTGGCGGGTCACGCCGCCGAGGGCGTGATGCACGTGCTGGCCGAACTCCTCGACAACGCCTGCAACTTCAGCCCGCCCAGCACCGAGGTCCACACCTACGTCAGCGAGGTGCCGGCCGGTCTGCTGGTCACCGTCGAGGACAGCGGCCTGACCATGAGCGACTCGGCCCTGCGCCGCGCCGAGCACGCGGTCTCCGGGGACACCCCCGACCTGTCGGCGCTCACCGGAACCCGGCTCGGTCTGGCCGTCGTCGGGCACCTGGCCCGCAAGCACGACCTCACGGTCTCCTTCCGTCCCTCCGCGACGGGCGGCACCGCGGTGCTGGTGCTCGTCCCCCGCCACCTGGTCTCCCGGACCGACGAGCCCGCGCCCGCCGCGGCCGCCGAAGCCTCCGCCACCGCCCCGGCCCCCGCCGCTGCCGCCCCCGAGCCGGCCGCCGCACGCCCGGCGGGCGGAGCGATCCCCAGCCAGCGCACTCCCGCCGGCCCCAGGACCACGGCCGGCCCCGACGCGCTCCCGCGTCGCCGGGCGGACCGCGGGACGCCCGGCGCGGGCTCCCCGTCGGGCGCGCCCGCCGTGCCGGCGACCTCCGCCACGGGACCCGACGCGCCCTCCTCGGGCTCCGGCTCCACGCTCCCCCGGCGCCGCCGCGGCCAGACCTTCGCCGCCGCCCACCCCGGCGGTCTGCCGAACACCCCGGGCGCCGCCCCGGACGGCGGCGACCGGCCCGCGCCCCGACCCGCCGCACACGGTGCGCGGTTCCACGCCTTCCGGCAGGCCGTCACGGGCCAGGCCGGTGAGAAGAGCACCACCCCCCGCGCGTCCGACTCGGCGACAGCCGAGGACAGGTAATCCCGCGACCCCCTCCCGCGAGCGCCGACACCCGAGGAATCCACCGATGACCCACGACCACAGTCGAATCGCCGAGCTGACATGGCTCCTGGAAGGCCTGCTCGAACGCACCCCGGGAGCGCGCCACGCGCTGGTGCTCTCCCGGGACGGTCTGAAGCTGTGCCACTCCCCCGAGCTCACCGTCGACCAGGCCGACCAGCTGGCCGCGATATCGGCGGGGATCCAGTCCCTCGCCCAGGGCGCCTCCGCCGAGTTCGGCAGCGGCGACGGCGGCGTACGGCAGTCGATGACGGAGTTCCACGGCGGCCTCCTGTTCATCGTGGAGGCCGGGGCCGGCGCCCACATCGCGGTCGTCGCCCAGGAGGACGCCGATCCCGGTCTGGTCGGGCACACCATGCAGGAGCTGATCGAGCAGCTCGGCGAGCACCTGAGCACGCCGCCCCGGGAGGCGACCGGCGAGGCCGTGAAGGCCGCCTCGTCGTGAACCGACCGGGGACCGACGACCGGCCGGACCGGCTGTACACCCTCACCTCGGGGCGCAGCCGGCCCTCCCGGGAGGACCTGGACCTGGTGACGCTGATCGTCGCCGAGAGCGGACCGGCGGCCGGGCTGTCGTCGGAGCTGGCGGCGATCCTGCGTCTGTGCGTCCACCCCACCTCGGTGGTCGAGATCTCCGCCGAGCTCGGCCTGCCCGTGTCCATCACGAAGATCCTCGTCTCGGATCTTCTGGACGCGGGCCGGGCCACCGCCCGTCATCCGCGGTACACCGCCTCCGGCCGTCCGGAGCTGGACCCCGCCACACTGGAGAAGGTGCTCGTTGGACTCCGCGCTCTCTGAATCACGGCCCGTGCCCGACGGGCCGCGCGCTCCGCTCGGCGACCGGGCCAGCAACGGCCTCAAGATCGTCGTCGTGGGCGGCTTCGGTGTCGGCAAGACCACCATGGTCCGTTCGGTCAGCGAGATCCGTCCCCTCAACACCGAGGAGACGATGACGCGCGCCGGGGTCCCCACCGACGACACCAGCCACGTGCCGGAGAAGACGTCGACCACGGTCGCCTTCGACTTCGGGCGGATCACGCTGGACGAGGAGACCGTCCTCTACCTGTTCGGCGCTCCCGGGCAGGAACGTTTCTGGTTCCTGTGGGACCGGCTGTTCGCCGGCACCATCGGCGCGGTGGTCCTGGTCGACGACCGCCGTCTCGACGAGTCCTGGTACGCGATCGACCGGCTGGAGCACCACGGCACGCCGTTCATCGTGGCCCGCAACGACTTCGGGGGTCTGCGGCACAGGCTGGAGGACGTCCGGGAGGCGCTCGACCTGGACCCGCGCGTCCCCCTGATCGACTGCGACGCCCGGTCGCGGCATTCCAGCAAGCAGGTCCTGCTGACGCTGGCCGAGCACCTGCAGACCCTCCATGGGGCCCACGCCGCGGCCCCCGTCCGGTGAGGCCGAGATGAACACATCAGCCCAGACCTCCGCGCAGGGCGGCGTCTGCCCCGTCGACCTGCTGGCGGACGAGCGTTTCCACACCGCGCCGCACGACCAGTACCGGGACATGCGGGCCCGGTTCGGTCCGGTGGTGCCGGTGGAGTTCGCCGGCTTCCCCGCCTGGCTGGTGATCGGCTACCGGGAGCTGCACCAGGTCACCAGCGATCCGGAGCTCTTCCCGCGCGACGCCGGCCTGTGGAACCAGTGGCCGAACGTGCCCGCGGACTGGCCGCTGCGTCCGATGCTGGGTGAGCGCGTGCCGTGCGTGTACTTCACCGTGGGCGAGGAGCACCGGCGGCACACCCGCTTGGTGAACTCGGTGCTCGAGCAGACCGACGCCTTCGAACTCCGGCGTGAGACGGAGGAGTTGGCGGACCGGCTGATCGACGCGTTCTGCGGGCGCGGGAGCGCCGACCTGGTCGACGAGTTCGCCGTGGCGCTGCCGATCCTCACGCTGGCCCGGCTCGCCGGGTTCCCCGACGAGGACGGTCCGCGCATCGCCGGCATCATCCAGCGGCTCTCCGACGCCGGCCCGGACGCCACGAAGGCGAACGACGAGTTCGGGGCGAGCATGCTGGAGCTGCTGAACTCCAAGCGCAAGGAGCCGGGCCCGGACATCGCCTCGCGGATCCTCGGGTTCGACAACTCCCCGGACGCGCCGTTCACCGAGGAGGAGATGGTCTGGGACCTGCGGGCCATCGTGGCCGCCGGGTACCTCCAGACCACCGACTGGATCGGCAACTCGATCCGGCTGATGCTCACCGACGTCCGCTTCGCGACCGCGCTGGGCGGGGCGCGGCACAGCATCGCGCAGGCCATGAACGAGGTGCTCTGGGAGGACACCCCGTCCCAGATGCTGCCCAACCGGTGGGCGGCCCGCGACACCACGCTGGGCGGGCGGGTGATCCGCGCCGGCGACCTGATCCTGCTGGGGTACGGCGGAGCCAACCTGGACCCGCACGTCCGCCAGGACCTGACGGCCGGGCGGACCGTGGTCGCGGCCGGCAACAGCGCCCATCTCTCCTTCAGCCACGGCGAGTACCGCTGTCCCTTCCCCGCCCAGGAGATCGCCGAAATCATCGCGCGGACCGGTATCGAGGTGCTCCTCGACCGGCTGCCCGACCTCGAGCTGACGGTCCCTGCCGAGTCCCTGGTGCGCCGCCCTTCCCCGTTCATGCGGGGGTTCACGTCGCTGCCAGTGCGTTTCACCGCCGTCCGGACTGTTGGAGACTACTCATGAAGTGCCCTCACACCGGCGCCGTCGCCGCCGAGCCCTCCGCCGAACCTCTGGTGATCGACCCGATGGTGCGGGACCTGGACGGCGAGACCGCACGTCTGGTCGCCTCCGGTCCCGTCGTGCCGATCGAGCTGCTGGGCGTGCCCGCCTGGTCCGTGACCCGGCACGCCGTGGCCCGTGACCTGCTGATGGACCCGCGTCTGGTCAAGGACCTGAACGCGTGGCGGCTGTGGCAGGAGGGGGTCGTCACCCGGGAGTGGCCGCTGATCACCATGATCGACGCGGGCCGGTCCATGTTCACCGTGGACGGCGCCGACCACCGCCGGCTGCGCACCAAGACCGCGCAGGCCCTCACGCCCCGGCGCATCGAGGCGGTGCGCGAGGACATCGTCGCCTTCACCCACGAGCTGCTCGACGCCATGGAGGAGGCCGGCCGGGACGGCTCCCCGGTGGACATGAAGGCGGTGTTCGCCCAGCCGCTGCCCATGCAGGTGGTGTGTCTGCTGCTCGACGTCCCCGTGGAGAGCCAGCCCTGGCTGGCGGACGGGTACAAGCGCTTCTTCTCCATGCTCACCCCGCACGAGGAGCGGCTGGAGATCCTGGAGACCTTCGACCGGTGGTACCTCGAGCTCATCCGCGAGCGGAAGGCGAACCCGGGCGACGACCTGCTCAGCGCGCTGATCCACAGCGAGGAGGGCGGCGAGCCGCTGAGCGAGGACGAGGTCCTGGGCAACCTCAAGGCGCTGGTGGCGGCGGGCCACGAGACCACCATCGACCTGATCACCAGCGCGACCCGTGCGCTGCTGAACCACCCCGACCAGCTGGCGCTGGTGCTCGGGGGCAAGGTGTCGTGGGAGACGGTGATCGAGGAGACCCTGCGCTGGGACCCGGCCAACACCCACCTGCTGATGCGGTTCCCCACCGAGGACCTCACCGTGGGCGACACGGTGATCCCCAAGGGCGACGGCGTGGTCATGTCGTACCGGGCGATCAACCGGGACCGCGAGCAGCACGGCGCCGACGCGGACGCCTTCGACCTCACCCGCGCGACGCCGATCCGTCACATGGCCTTCGGCCACGGCCCGCACATCTGCCCCGGGGCGGCGCTGTCCCGGCTGGAGGCGGCCATCGCCCTGCCGGCGTTGTTCGAGCGGTTCCCGGGCATGCGGGCGGCGCTGCCCGACGGGGAGATCCAGAACCTCCCCGTCATGACGCAGAACGACCTGGCGGCGTTCCCGGTGTTCATCGCCTGACGCCCGGTCCGTCATCGGAACCCCGGCCCGCGGCCTTCCCGCCGAGGACCGGGGCTCCGGCGTACCGGTCCTCCTCCCGGGAGGTGACCAGCGCGCCGAAGCGGTGGGCCACCGTGCGCCAGACCTCGGCCGCGGCGGCCTCGTCGCGCTGTGCGCGGGCGAGCAGTTCGGCGTGGTCGAAGCCGTTGCGGGCCAGCCGCTCGGGGTTCCAGTGGGCGAGGCGTTCGGCGGCGATCTCCGGGTGGAACTGCACGCCCCAGGCGGACCGGCCGACCCGGAACGCCTGGTGCGGGCAGGTCTCGGAGCGGGCCAGCCAGACGGCGGCGGGCGGCAGGGCGGTGACCGCGTCCACGTGGTGCTCGATGGCGGTGACCCGCTCGGGCAGGCCGTGCAGCAGCGGATCGTCGGCGACCGCGCCCGGCAGCAGGGTGAGCGGGGTGCTGCCCGCCTCCGGTGTGCCGTGCTCGGCCCGCACCTCGCCTCCGGCCACCTGGGCGAGGAGCTGACCGCCCAGGCAGATGCCCAGATAGGGCAGGCCGGTCTCCAGCGCCTCCCGGGCCAGGGCGCGGGTGGCCGGGAGCCAGGGCGCGCGGAGGTCGTCGTCGGGCATGAAGGGACCGCCGAGGACCACCAGCGCCGCGTACCGGCCCTCCAGCGCACGGGGCAGCGCCGCTCCGGTGTGGGCCTCGACCACCTCGCAGCCGAGCCCGGCCTCGCCCAGCCAGTCCTGGAGCCGGCCGGGGCCGCCGCCGGGGAAGTTCTGCACGACGAGGGCGGTGGGAGCGGGCATGCCTGGTCCTTTCGGTGCCGGATACGGCTGTCGGCGTCGGTGTCCACCGATCCCTACCCCCGGCGGGGCCGGGTCAGTACCGCCGTCGCCCGGGTCGCGCGCCGCGCCGGCGGGGAGCCGTGCGGACCGGTGCGGTGACGTCGCGGCGGACGGCTTCTTCCCTCGCGCCGGTGGGCGCTGCCAGGATGGCGGGGCCATCGGCGCGGGGTGGCGAACCCGAGGGGGAACGGTCATGGACGAACTCGAGAGGGAGAAGCTTCAGCAGGAGCGGCTGGTCGCGGCGTTGGAGGACGCCGGGGTCCGGTGGGGGCAGGTGGCCGACTGCGGCCCGGTGAGCGGCGGCACCTTCGGCACCGTCTTCGGCGTGCGCACGACCGACGGCGAGCGGATCGTGGTGAAGCTGGCGCCCTCCTCCGACCGTCCGGTGCTGGAGTACGAGCGCGGCATCCTGGGGACCGAGGCCTGGTACCTGCGGACCGCCCGGGAGCGGACGGGCGTCCCGGTCGCCACGGTGCTCGCGGTGAGCGCGCAGGACGAGGGTCGGCCCGGCGACCACCTGGTCACCGGGTACTGCCCGGGGAAGCCGTGGAACGAGCTGCAGCAGGAGGTCGGGCCCGAGGACCGGGACCACCTGCGCAGGGAACTCGGCGGGCACGTCGCCCGCATGCACGCCCTCGACGGCGCGGAGGGCTTCGGCTACCCGGCGCTCTCCCTCGGCCCCCTCCGCCCGAGCTGGCGTGAGACGTTCCTCGCGATGGTCGACTCGGTACTCGGGGACGCGGCACGCTTCGACGTCACGCTGCCCCGGCCGGCCAAGGAGATCCGGGAGGTGCTCACCGCCGAGAGCGGGTCGCTCGACGAGGTGACCGTGCCCCGGCTGGTGCACTGGGACCTGTGGGACGGCAACATCCTCGCCGAGCTCGCGCCGCAGGGCGCTCCCGACGCCGGCCGGCCGCGGATCACCGCGCTGATCGACGCCGAACGGGCCCTGTGGGGCGACCCGGTGGCCGAGTTCGTCTCGCTGGGCCTCTACCACGACATCACCCGCGACGAGCCGTTCTGGGAGGGCTACCGCGCCGCGGGCGGCACCGTCACCTTCGACGCGGCCGCCCGCAACCGGATGGCCCTCTACCGCGCCCACCTCTACCTGATCATGTGGGTGGAGGCGGTGCCCCGGAAGTTCGACGCCGGGCACCTCGCCTGGCTGGAGCGGGACATCTACCGGCCGCTCGGGGAGATGATCGACGCCTGGGCCGGTGGGCGGGGACCGATGGAGCACGTGTGGCCTAGGGAATGAGCACCAGGCGGATGGGGTTGCCCTGCTTGGACTCCAGGCGCTCCACCGCCTTGGCCGCGTCCTCCAGCGGGAGCGCCCCGCTGACGGAGCGTGAGAAGTCCAGGCGTCCCAGCGCGTTCAGCCGCACCAGGTCCACCACGTGCCGCGGCTCCGAGCCGTAGTGCCCCAGGATCTGCTTGCGCCCGTACTGGAACAGCCCGTCGCTCTCCACGGTGAGCGGGCCGCCGCTGATGCCCACCAGCACCAGTCGGCCGCCCGCCCCCAGAGCCTCCAGAGCCTGGCTCCGCACCGGCGCGACGCCGGCGAAGTCGAACGCGACGTCCAGGCACGCTCCGCCGGTGGCGGCGGCGATCCTGGCGGCGAGGTCCGGGTCCTGCGGATCCAGCGCGAGGTCCGCGCCGAACTCCAGGGCCCGTTCGCGGGCCGCCTCCACGGGGTCCACGGCGACGATCGGCGCCGCGCCCATGAACCGCAGCAGCTGCACGCCGTGCGCGCCCAGGCCGCCGACACCCCAGACGCCGACCGCCTCGCCCGCCTTGACCTGCCCGGTCCACTCGACGGCGCCCCACGGGGTGGACACCGCGTCGGGGATGATCGCCGCCTGCTCGAAGGGGAGGGTGTCGGGGATCGGCACCAGCACCTCGGCCGGCGCCACCACGTACTCGGCCCAGCCGCCGTCGTAGTCGACGCCCATCGTCCACACCACGTCGCCGACCCGCTTGCCCGCGCCGACGATCACCCGTGCGCCCGGCGCGGTCCCGGTGACGCCGTCGCCGAGCAGGTCCACCTCGCCGGCCACCTCGTGCCCGAGGGTGACCTCGTCGCCCTGGAGCAGCATGGGGCGCAGCCGGCCGTCGACGAGGTGGACGTCGGAGAGGCACACGCCCGCGGCGCGCACCCGCACCCGCACCTCGCCGGGGCCGGGGTCCGGGACGGGCACCTCCTGGACGGCGAACGTCCTGGTCGTGAAGTTCATCCGGCCCGCCAGCATGGTGCGGCTCGTGCGGCTCATGACGTACGTCCCTTCCCGTTCCTGTCGGCCTCGGCGGCCCCGTCGGCCCGCTCCTCGTCACCTTCGTACACCCACGCGGGCAGGGGCTCGCGTCTGCCCCGCCAGTCGGCGGGAGCGTCGCCCACCCCGGTGCGGGCCGCGACGATGCCGCCCACGACGGCGCAGGTCGTGTCGACGTCGCCGAATCCCTCCGCGGTGTGCCACAGCGCCTCGGTCAGGTCGTCGGCGTGCCGGGTCGCGGACCAGACGGCGAAGGGGACGGTGTCGGCGGCGGAGATCTTCTCCCCGCTGCCCAGGATCTCCGCGGCGTCGGCCGCGGAGGTGCCCGCGGGGAGCCGGGCGGCCTCGAGCAGTCCGTCGCGCACCGCGCCGTCCGGGGTCCGCTCCACCACCTCGGCCAGGAGCCGGGACGGCTCGGGGGCCGCCCTGCCCCGGCTCGCGGCGAACAGCGCGGCGGCCACCGCGACCGCGACCGCTCCGGCCACCGCCTCGGGGTGGGTGTGCGTCACCTCCGCCGAGAGCACCGCCTGCTCGGCGGCCTCCTCGACGTCGTCGTGGAACCAGGCGCCCAGCGGGGCGACCCGCATCGCCGCCCCGTTGCCCAGACTGCCCCGGCCGTCGAACATGGCGCGTGCCTCGGCACGCCACCGGTCGGGCCGCTCGGCCAGCCGGGGAAGGAGCTGGTGCATGCCGTAGCCGTAACCCCGGTACTGGTCGTCCAGATAGATCACGCCGAACGCCTCGGCCAGCAGCTCCTGGTGGACGGCCCCGGTGCTCCGCACGACCCCGAACAGGGCGAGTGCCAGCGCCGTGTCGTCGGTCCAGCGCCAGGGGACGGGGCCCTCGGGCGTCCTGCGCTCCCGCAGGGCCGCGGCCGCCATGTGCTGCCCGCCGTGGAAGCGCGGGAACCATCGCTCGCCGAAGGCGTCGCCGAGCGCCAGCCCTTCCAGCGAGTCGAGTGCGGGCGAACCGGCGGCCACGGGAGCGGAAGGAGGAGTGGTGGTCATGCCCGGCATGCTTCCATCCGTGGCGCCGGCCGGGAAAGGAATTACGCCTCCCGCACGCAGTGCAGGTACAGGTGCGGTTCCGGTTCCCCCTCGGGGTGGGCCGGGGTGAACAGCACGGACCGCTCCTCCAGGACGGTGAGCCCGGCCTGCCGGGCCAGTGCGGTGAAGCCGTCCGCCGCGAAGCTGCTCACCCGGACCGGGTGGCCCATGAACACGTGCGGGACGTCGTCCGCGTCCACCGGCACCGTCGCCAGCACCACGGCTCCGCCCGGCCGCACCGCGCGGGCGGCCCGCGCCACCAGGGCCGTCTGTTCGTCACGGGTCATCTGGAGCAGGGAGAAGTACACCGTGACGGCGTCGAACGCCTCCTCCTCCAGCGGCGCCTCGCGGACGTCGGCGAGGCGGAACCGGGCGCCGGGGACCTGCCGGGAGGCGAGCTCCACCATCACCGGCGAGACGTCGAGGCCCAGCACGTCGTGGCCCGCCGCGGCGAGGACCTCGGCGGTGGGCCGCCCGGTGCCGCTGCCCACGTCCAGGACCTTGCTGCCGGGCGCCAGCCGGCCGAGCAGCCAGTCCAGCGAGGCGTGGTGCGCCTCTGCTCCGGCGAACGCCTTCTCGTAGTCGGCGCCCAGCGCGTCGAAGAGGGCTTCGGGGCGCGGGCGGGGGGTGCTTCCGTCGGCGTCGGTCATGGCGGCATCGTCGCACCGGCCCGACGGGAGGACAATGGTGCCGTGCCCACCTTGCTGATCGTCCATCACACGCCCTCGCCGAGCTGTCAGGCGATGTTCGAAGCGGTCGTCTCCGGGGCGACCGATCCGGAGATCGAGGACGTCAGGGTCGTCCGCCGGGCGGCGCTGGCGGCCACCGCCTCCGACGTCCTGGAGGCCGACGGCTACGTCCTCGGCACGCCCGCCAACCTCGGGTACATGTCGGGCGCGCTCAAGCACTTCTTCGACCAGGTCTACTACCCCTGTCTCGACGCCACCCGGGGCCGCCCGTTCGGCTACTACCTGCACGGGAACAACGACGTGACCGGCGCCGCGCGGGGCATCGAGTCGATCACCACCGGTCTGGGCTGGCGACGCGCGGCCGAGCCGGTGACCGTCACCGGGGAGCCGGGCAGGGCCGGGACCGAGGCGTGCTGGGAGCTGGGCGCGACCGTCGCGGCGGGCCTGACGGTCTGAGCCGGCCGCGGCGGACGCGCCCCGGTCAGCACGTCTCGTCGTGGAGGACCACGTCGAACTCGAACACCACCCGGGAGTCGCCGCCGAGCTGGTGGGCCGCGCAGATCTTCCACTGCTCGGGGTTCTCCACCGGTCTTCCCTCGCCGCTCGCGTCGGTGAAGCGGACGTCCGGGTCCCCCTGGAGTTGTTCCATCGCCCTGCGCGCGTTGCCGCCCTCGTACTGGTCGGTGAGGTCGGCCAGGGTGCTGAGCACCTCGGGTGTGGCGGCGGCCGGGGAGCCGGACGCCGCGGGGACCTCGGCGGCGGGCTCGGACGCGGCGCCGCACGCCGTGGTCCCGAGGAGGGTCAGGGTGAGCACGGCGGCCGAGCGGGCGACGGCGGTGCGGGGTGCTGTGGGGCGCATGGTCCCTCTCGGACGGCGGCCGGATCGGGCCGGAGAACGACGGTCTGCCGCCCCCGACCGGTGCGACGATCCGACCGGTCGGGCCGCGGAGATCGAACTCTACGCCCGGCGGTCCGCCCCCGCCCCGGCGGGGCGCTGCCCGCACGCGGGGGTCAACTGACGTATGCGCAGGTGCTCATGACGGAACGTCAGGAAGACGGCGCCTCTCCCCCGGGCCTTCCCCTGACGCTCGTCAGCCGGCGGCGTCCGCCAGCTCCTGCTCCAGCCAGGTGCGGCCGCGGGTGCGCGGGGCGAGGCGGGTGCCGTCGAGGAGGGCGGTGAGGCGGTCGGCCTCCGCGCCCACCGCGGCGCGGGCCTCGGCGCCGACGTCCTCCAGGAAGCGGTGGACGACCCGGCCGTCCTCGTCGGTGGTCCACCCGCCGACGACGCGGCCGTTCCACCACACGGAGGGTCCGCCGTTGCCCGCTCGGTCGAACAGCTTGGGGCCGTGCGGGCCGAGGAACCACTCACGGCGCTGCCAGCCCATGGGCGTGGGATCGAGCGCGGGCAACAGGGCCGCCCAGGGCTCGGGTTCCGGCACGTCCTCCTGGTCGTCGGCGAGCAGCAGCCCCGGCGAGCCGTCGAGGTCCACCTCCACCAGGTCCAGGCCGGCCAGCGCCCGCCGGGTGCGCGTGCGCGTCCAGCCGGTCCACCACTGGAGGTCCTCGGCGGGGGCGGGGCCGAAGGACCGCAGGTACAGCCGGGCGAGTTCCCTCTCGGCCTCCGCCTCGGGGATCTCGGCGAGCCCCTGCGGGCACCACCGGGTCAGCGGTGACCAGCGGTACTGGTGGGAGGTCCACGATCCGCGGGGTCTGCCGCGCACCGCCCGGCCGTCGGCGGCCAGCAGGAGCAGCAGCCGGGCGGCCACGCTCTGCCGGGCCTCGTTGCGGCTGCCGCGGCCGAGCACCACCCGCTCGGCCAGCCGCGGGTCGTCCGCGGCGAGTTCGGTCGCCGTGGCCTCGCCGCGCTTGTCCAGCGAGGCGAGCGCCGCCTCCTCCGCGCCGGTCAGCCAGCGGGCGGCGCCGGGTTCCGTGCCGTCGGGGATGCCGGACTCGGCGAGCATCTTGACGAGTTTGCGGCGCTCCCTCGCCGCGACCTCCACGGAGCTGGCGCTCTGCAGGACCGCGGCCAGGTCGAGGGTGGTGACGAAGACGGTGCGGCGCATCGCCAGCAGCCGGATCAGCGTCCGCTCCTCGTAGAGCGCCCGCTCCACCTCGGCGACGCCGCAGCCGGTGGTCCGCACCCAGCAGGACAGGTGCACCGACGTCGGGTCGGTGCCGTGCAGCGCCACCATGGCGCGGGCGGCCTCCGCCGGATCCGTGGCCCGGCCGTCGGGCGTCAGCAGGTGCCGCCGCCCCAGCCGGGCCCGGCGCTGCTCCACACCGATGGTCCGCATGCGCCGTCCTTCTCCTGGGGGGCCGCCGCGCGCCCGTGCGGCGCGCAGGGCTCTTCGGGTGGTGGTCACCGGTGACGACCGGTGGTGGCGAAAACAGAAAGGCAAGGAGAGCGCTCTCCTTGCCATGCTCAACGTATAGCGCACCGGGGGGCTTGCCGCAAGACCCCGGTCAGGCCCCAGAATCCGTGGTCCGATCGACGACCGCCGTGCGGAACAGGGCGGTCCTGGAGGTGTCGCAGTGACCGAGCAGTACGTGCTGGACCTACGGGCCGTGGACGCGGCCATGGCTCCGGCCGTCGGGGGGAAGGGCGCGCACCTGGGCGTGCTGGCGCGGATGGAGGGTGTCCGGGTACCGGACGGCTTCTGCGTGACGACGGGCGCCTTCCGGCTGGTCGTGGAGCGGGAGCCGTCGATCGGCGAGCGCATCGACCGGCTCTCGTCCGTCGCCCCGGACGACCGGGCCGCGTCGGCGGCGCTGGCCGGGGAGATCCGCGAGGCCGTCGAGGAGGCGGGCGTCCCGGACGACGTCGCGGCGGAGATCACGCGGGCGCTCGCCCGGCACGGCGAGGGGGCCGCCTACGCCGTGCGGTCCAGCGCGACGGCCGAGGACCTGCCGACGGCCTCCTTCGCGGGCCAG
This sequence comes from Streptomyces sp. NPDC002734, assembly GCF_040295685.1. NCBI lineage: Bacteria > Bacillati > Actinomycetota > Actinomycetes > Kitasatosporales > Streptomycetaceae > Streptomyces > Streptomyces sp. NPDC002734. The sequence goes on along the minus strand of NZ_JBEOVU010000034.1, from coordinate 49,462 downwards.
CAGGACACCTACCTGAACGTCCTCGGCCCGGCCGACGTGCTGCGGCACGTCGGCCGGTGCTGGGCCTCGCTGTTCACCGAACGGGCCGTGGCCTACCGGCGGCGCAACGGCATCGACCACCGCGCGGTCGACATGGCGGTGGTCGTGCAGCGGATGGTCGTCCCGGAGGCGTCCGGTGTCCTGTTCACGGCCGACCCCGTCACCGGGAACCGGAAGGTCTCCACCGTGGAGGCGGTCCTCGGCCTGGGCGAGGCCCTGGTCTCCGGCCTGGTGGACCCGGACGCCTTCACGGTGCGCGGCGGCCGCATCGTCACGAGGACGGTCGGCGCGAAGCGGCGCGAGGTGCGCGCCCTGGCGGACGGCGGCACCCGGGAGGTGGAGGCCGATCCGCGGCGCCGGGCGGAGCCGTCCCTGACGGACGCGCAGGTGGTGCGCCTGGTGGAGCTCGGACGCCGGATCGAGGCGGGCTTCGGATGCCCGCAGGACATCGAATGGTGCCTGGCGGAGGGCGAGTTCGCCGTCGTGCAGAGCCGCCCGGTCACCACGCTCTTCCCGGTCCCCGAGGCCGGTGACGACGGGAACCACGTCTACGTCTCGGTCGGTCACGGTCAGATGATGACCGACCCCATGAAGGCCCTGGGGCACTCGATGTGGCGGCTGACGGCGCTCGTGCCGATGCACGAGGCCGGCGGAAGGCTGTTCGTCGACGTCACCCCGCGGCTGGCCTCGCCCGCGGGCCGTGCCGCTCTGCTGGACGCGATGGGGAAGGGCGATCCGCTGGTCAGGGACGCCCTGGAGACCGTCCTGGAGCGGGACGGCTTCGTCCCCTCGCTGCCGGACGAGCCGTCGGCGGGACCGCCGGCCGGCGCTGCGCCCCCGCCCGGCGCGCCGGAGTCCGTCGCGCCCGACCCTTCCGTCGTCACCGAACTGGTCGAGCGCAGCCGGGCCTCCCTCGCGGCGCTGGAACGCGACCTGGCGTCGAGGACCGGGACGGCCCTCTTCGACTTCCTGCTGGAGACGTTCGAGGAGCACCGGAGGGTGGTCCGGGATCCGCTGAGCCATCAGGCGCTGATGGCGGGCTTGGGGGCCACCTGGTGGCTCGACGAGAAGCTGGAGGAGTGGCTGGGCGAGAAGAACGCGGCCGACACGCTGACCCTGTCGGCCCCGGGCAACATCACCTCGGAGATGGGGCTGGCACTGCTCGACGTCGCGGACGCGATCCGTCCGCACCCCGAGGTGGTGGCCTTCCTCCAGGGCGTCGAGGGCGACGACTTCCTGCCGGAACTGGAGAGGCTCCCCGGCGGCAGGCAGGCGCGCGAGGCCCTGGAGAGCTACCTGGACCGGTACGGCATGCGGTGTGTCGGGGAGATCGACATCACCAGGCCGCGGTGGCGCGAGCGCCCCACCGCGCTGGTGCCGGCGATCCTGGACAACGTCAGGAACTTCGGACCCGGCGCCGCCGCCCGGCGCTTCGAGGAGGGGCGGCTGGCGGCCCTGCGGAAGGAGCAGGAGGTCCTGGCGCGGCTGCGGGCGCTGCCCGACGGTGACCGCAGGGCCGAGGAGACGGAGCGGATGATCGCCCGGGTCAGGAACTTCATCGGGTACCGGGAGTATCCGAAGTACGACATCGTCTGCCGCTACTTCCTCTACAAGCGGGCCCTGCTGGCGGAGGCGGTGCGGCTGGCCCGCGCGGGTGTGGTCGCGGACCCCCAGGACGTCTTCCACCTCACCTTCCAGGAGTTTCACGAAGCCGTGCGGACCCACCGGGTGGAGGAAGGGCTCGTCCGGCGGCGCGCGGAGGAGTTCCGCTCGTACCACGCGCTGACGCCGCCCCGGGTGCTCACCTCCGACGGGGACGCCCTCACCGGGGCGTACCGGCGCGACGACGTCCCGGCCGGCGCCCTGGTGGGTCTGCCGGTGTCCGCCGGTGCCGTGGAGGGGAGGGCGCGCGTGGTCCTCGATCTCGCGGACGCCGATCTCGCGGCGGGCGACATCCTGGTCACCCCCTTCACCGACCCCAGCTGGTCGCCCCTGTTCGTGGGGATCGCGGGCCTGGTGACGGAGGTGGGCGGCCGGATGACCCACGGCGCGGTGATCGCCCGGGAGTACGGACTTCCGGCCGTCGTCGGGGTGGAGGGGGCCACCCGCCTGATCCGTGACGGGCAGCGCATCCGCGTCCACGGGACCGAGGGGTACGTCGAGCTGCTGTCCTGACGCGAGGCCCCCGGGAGGACCCCAGGAAGGAGGGGCGACGGGTTGCCGACACCGGTGTCGAGAAGAGCGTCTATGATGCTGACACTGCTGTCGTCAAGTTCCGGCAAAGCGCTGTGTGCGCCTGCCGTGGTGCGACGCTGCCCGTCGCCTCCTGCTCCGTGGAGATCCCCGTGTTCCTCGCCCTACGCGACCTGCGCTTCGCCCGCGGTCGTTTCGCCCTGATGGGGGCCGTGGTCGCCCTCATCGCCGTGCTCGGCGTCCTGCTGTCCGGACTGGCCTCCGGGCTGGCCGACGCCGGCATCTCCGGCCTGCGCGCCCTGCCCGTGTCCCACCTGGCCTTCGACGCGAAGGCGACCAGTGAGCAGTTCTCCCGTTCGACCGTGGAGGCCGAGGACTGGGAGTCCTGGTCGGCCGCTCCCGGGGTGGAACGGGCCGAGCCGTTCGGCAACACCCTCGTCAACGCCCAGGTCACCGAGGGCGCGGAGAAGGGCGAACAGGTCAACCTCGCGGTGTTCGGCATGACGCCGGAGTCCGCCATGGCGCCGGAGCCCACCGAGGGCAGGTCCTTCGCGGACGGTGGTGGCGGCATCGTCATCACCCAGGAGATCGCCGACCTGGGCGTGCGGATCGGTGACGTGCTCACCGCGGACCGCAGCGAGGTCCGCCTGAAGGTCGTCGGACTGGTCGACGAGCCGGTGTCGTACGGCCACATCGGCGTCGTCTACGCCGATCTGGACACGTGGCGGCACCTGCACTACGGCCTGCCCGGGGAGCTTCCCGAGGCGGCGGCCCGCCAGGCCACCGCCGTGGCGCTGACGCTGGCCCCGGACGCCGACGTGAGCAAGGTGGAGCACGCCACCGGCACCCGCGCCGACACCAAGGAGAAGGCCTTCGACGCCTCTCCCGGATACGCGGCCGAGTCGAGCACCATGGCCCTGATCAAGGGCTTCCTGTACGCCATCTCCGCCCTGGTGATCGGGGCGTTCTTCACCGTGTGGACGGTGCAGCGCAAGGCGGAGATCGCTCTGCTGAAGGCGCTCGGCGCGCCCACGCGCTACATCCTGCGCGATGCCCTCGCCCAGGTGGTCGTGGTCCTGGTGGCCGCCACCGCGGCGGGCACGGCCGTGGGACTGGCCCTGGGCAGCGCGATGATCGGCAAGGCGCCCTTCTCGCTGTCCGCCTCCGCCGTCGCCACCTCCGCCGCCCTGCTGATCGTCCTCGGCGCCGCGGGCGCCGCCGTCGCCGTCCGCCGTATCACCGCCGTCGACCCCCTGACCGCCCTGGGAGCCACCCGATGACCGTCCCCGCCGCCGACACCGCTTCCGAAGCCGCCGCCTCGGCCTCCGGCCTGAGCCTGTGCGACGTCACCCTGGTCCACGGCGACGGCGACACGGCCGTCACCGCCCTCGACCAGGTCACCCTGCGCGTCGCACCCGGGGAGTTCGTCGCCGTCGTGGGGCCCTCCGGTTCGGGCAAGTCCAGCCTCCTCGCCGTCGCCGGCGGGCTTCAGCGCCCCACGTCCGGCACCGTCACCGTGGCGGGCGCCGAGCTGACGTCCTTGACGGACAAGCGGCGCACCGAGGCCCGCCGCCGGCACATCGGCTTCGTCTTCCAGCAGTCCAACCTGCTCAACTCACTCACCGTGCGGGAGCAGTTGCTGCTGCCGCTGCACATCGACGGCCGCCTCGACGCGGCGGCCCGCGCACGGGCGGACGAGCTGATCGAGGCGGTCGGCCTCGCGCACCGCGCCGGCGCCCGGCCGCACCAGCTGTCCGGCGGTGAACGTCAGCGGGCCGGTCTGGCCCGGGCTCTGATGACCTCCCCCGCGGTGCTCCTGGTCGACGAGCCCACCTCGGCGCTCGACCGGGCACGGTCGGCGGAGGCCGTGCGGCTGATCGCCGAGCAGACCCGGGCGCACGGGACGGCGACCGTCATGGTCACCCACGACACGGCGATAATGGACGCCGCCGACCGGGTGCACGAGATGGTCGACGGCCGCCTGTCCTGACCGGGAGGGCGGGCCGGCTCTCGGCACCCGGACCGTCCGCCACCCCGGAGTCCGCCCGTATGCCGAAGATCAACGCCGCCACCGTCGCCGAGCACCGCGCCCGCCAGCGCGAGGCGTTGGTGCAGGCAGCCGTCGAGATGCTGGTGCAGGAGGGCGCCGCCGCCGTGACCCCCGCGGCGGTCGGCGCCCGTGCCGGACTGGCCCGCTCCAGCGTGTACCAGTACTTCGACTCCTCGGCCGCCCTGCTGGCCACCGTGGTCGAGGAGGCGTTCCGCCGGTCCGACGAGGCCCTGGCCAGGGCGATGGCGGACGCGACGGGTCCGGTGGAGCGCGCCGAGGCCTACTTCCGGGAGAGTCTGCGGCTGGGCGCGGAGGGCGCCCACCGGCCGGCCGCGGCGCTGATGGGCGCCGACCTCCCGCCCGCCTGCCGGGCCCGCCTGATGGAGCTCCACCTGCGGCAGGTGGCCCCGTTCCGCGCCTCGGTCGAGGAGATCGGCGTCCCCGAGCCCGAGCTGACCGCGGACCTGATCGCCGGGATGCTGCACTCCGCACTGTCCGCCGTCGAGCGGGGCGCGCCCCTGGAGACGGTGACGAGGCGGTCCCTGGAGCTGGTACACCGGTGCCTGTCCACGGCCGGCTGACCGGCGGGAGCCGTCCTCGGCCGTGACGGTGCTGGTCAGAGGGACGCGCCTCGCCGGCGAGGGCGGTGCCGGGCATACGATGGGACCGGACGGGACGATCACCGGGCGGAAGCGAGGCGGGGCGGATGAGCAACACCGAGGTGCACCCACCGGAGGTGCTGTGCACGTCCTCCCCGGCCTCCTCGGCCCGGGTGGAGATCCTGACCCCGCGCTCGGTGCCGCTGGGCGGGCCGCGGGCGATGACGGTACGGCGCACGCTGCCGCAGCGGGCCCGCTCGCTGATCGGCGCCTGGTGCTTCGCGGACCACTACGGCCCGGACGACGTCGCCGAGAGCGGCGGCATGGACGTCGCCCCGCACCCGCACATCGGGCTCCAGACGGTGAGCTGGCTGTTCACCGGAGAGATCGAGCACCGGGACAGCCTGGGCAGTCACGCCATGGTCCGCCCCGGCGAGATCAACCTGATGACGGGCGGCCACGGCATCGCCCACACCGAGGTGTCGACCCCGTCGACCACGGTCCTGCACGGCGTGCAGCTCTGGGTGGCGCTGCCGGCCGAGCACCGGGACGCGCCGCGCGACTTCCGGCACCACGTGCCGGAGCCGGTGACCCTGCCCGGCTCCGCGGGCGAGGCGCGGGTCTTCCTGGGCTCGCTGCTCGGCTCGGTCTCGCCGGTCCCCACCTTCACCCCGCTGCTGGGCGCCGAGCTGATCCTCTCCCCCGGGGCCACCGTCAGCCTGCCGGTGGACGAGAGCTACGAGCACGGCCTGCTGCTGGACACCGGCGCGCTGACCTTCCCCGGCGGGAACCGTCTGGCGCCCGCGGAGCTGGGCTACCTGCCGCCGGGTCGGGCCACCGTCGACATCGCCAACCCGAGCGCCGACGAGCCCGCCCGGGTGATCCTGCTGGGCGGCCCGCCGTTCGGCGAGGAGATCGTCATGTGGTGGAATTTCGTGGGGCGTTCGCACGAGGAGATCGCCGAGGCCCGGGCCGCGTGGGAGGCGCACTCCGACCGGTTCGGCGTCGTGGAGGGCTATCCGGGCGACCGGCTGCCCGCGCCTGCCCTGCCCAACATCCGTCTCCAGCCGCGAAGGAACCCCGTGCCCGAGAACCCGCCCGCCCCCGACGAGACCACCCAGGTCCGCCTCGCCCTCGAGGCCCACCGCTACGAGATCCTGGTGGAGGGCGCGGTCGCCGGTTTCACCGAGTTCCGCGACCACGGGAACCAGCGGGTCTTCTTCCACACGGTGGTCGAGGACGCCTACGCGGGCCGCGGCCTGGCCTCGGTACTGGTCCGGGAGGCGCTGGAGCACGTGCGCGCGAGCGGCATGCACCTGGTCCCGATCTGCCCGTACGTGGCCAAGTACCTGACCAAGCACCACGGTTACCGTGACATCACGGACGAGGTGACCCCGGAGGTCAAGGCCTGGCTGAAGGCCGAGCTCGAGGCCTGACCCCGGGCAGGTCGACCTCCGCCCACACGGTCTTGCCCGGCCCCCGGCGCGGCGCGACGCCCCACGCGCGGGCGAGCGCCGCGACCAGCAGCAGGCCGCGCCCCGCCTCGTCCAGCGGCCCTCCGCGGTCCGCCCGTGGCATGCGGGGGCGGGTGTCGGACAGCTCCACGCGGACCCGGGCGGCCGCCGCGTCGTACACCAGCCGCAACGCGAAGTCCCGCCCGGGCACCCGGCCGTGGAGCACCGCGTTGGCGGCCAGCTCGGCGACCACGAGGACGACGGCGTCCGAGCCCTCGCTGTCGTAGGGCACGCCCCAGGTGTGGAGCTGGTGCGCGGCGAGCCTGCGGGCCAGCCGCGCGCCACGGCGCGTGGAGCTGAAACGCTGGACGAGCTCACCCACGGTGACGGCCTCCTCGGCCGGCGGAACGGTCATGACCCCACCCTGCGGCCCGGGTTCCCGGCCGGGCCAGGTACGCCACTGGTACAGGGAGGGTTGTATCAGCCGATTCCTTGGACGCGGGCGGTGACGATCCGTGAGCATGTCGGTGTGACAGCGGAACGCGGCGGTGAGGCCGTGCGCAGCCGGGCCGAGGCGTCCGACGGGCTCAAGACCTTCGGCGCGGTCCTCAAGGCGTTGCGGGAGGAAGGCGGCGGCACGCAGGAGGAGTTCGCCTCCCTGGTGGGGTACTCGGCCGTGTACATCGCCAAGATCGAGCAGGGGAAGCGGTACCCGCCGCAGGACCTGCCCGACCGGGCGGAGGACGCTCTCGGCGCGACGGCGGGCAAGGTCCTGCGGGCCGCCGCGCGGAGCCTCACGCGGCGTCCGGGGCTCGCGTCCTGGTTCCAGCACTGGGCGGCGATCGAGGAGGAGGCGGTGTGCCTCTTCGCCTACGAGTGCCGCGCGGTGCCGGGGCTGTTGCAGCCCGAGGGCTACATCCGCGCCATCTTCGAGCGGCGTCTGCCTCCACTGTCCGAGGAGCAACTGCAGCAGCAGGTGGCGGCCCGCCTCGAACGCCAGCGCCTCCTGGCCGAGCGCCCGAACACCGCCTTCTCGTTCATCGTGGAGCAGGCGGTACTCGAACGCCGCCTGGGCGGCGAGGAGGTCACGGCGGAAGTCATCGACAATCTGCTCGCGCAGAGCCACCGTCGCAACGTGGAGATCCTCCTGATGCCGCTTCGTCAGGAGGACCACGCGGGCGTGGACGGTCAGATGTACCTGGCCGAGACCCCGGAACACGAATGGATCGGTTACGTGGAGGGCCATGACAGCAGCATGCTGTTCACCTCGCGCAAGCTGGTCAGTGCCATGCAGCACCGCTATGGAAGGATGCGGACCCAGGCACTGAACCGTGCCGACACGGTGGACCGGTTGAAGCGGATGCGAGGAGCGCCATGAGCGCCGAACTGTCCTGGGTGCGAAGCAGCTACAGCGGAAGCGGCGGGGACAACTGCGTCGAGGTCGCGGCCCTCCCCCACGCCGTGTTCGTGCGGGACTCCAAGGACGTGCGCCGGACCCCGCTCGCCCTCGACCCCGCCGCGTGGGCCGCGTTCCTCCGTCCGGTCCGCCGGCTCCCCTGATCCTGGCGTTCACCCGCCCGTCGCCCCTCGGACGGACCGCGGTCTTCTCCCGCGCACGGTGGACAGGCACGCTCCGGCTGTCCGACCCAGACGACGAACGCAGTCCCCCAGGAGCGGCTTGTGAAGACCGGTACCAGCAGCACACGCGTCCTGACCGCCGCCGTGGCGGTGGTGGCGAGCACCCTGGCCCTGGCCCCGTCGGCCGGCGCCTCGGGCGGGCCGGCCGGGGAGCTCCCCGGCGTGACGCCCCGCGCGGAGACCGCCGCGGTCTTCGACGACGCCGAGGGTGGCAACGCGGACGCCGACGACCCGGCTATCTGGCGGAACCCGGCCGACCCGGACCGCAGTCTGGTCGTCGCCGCGGTGAAGGAGGGCGGTCTGCGGGTCTACGACCTCGACGCCCGGCAGGTGCAGGCCGTTCCGGCGCCCCCGGCCCCGGGGCCCGAGGACGCGCCGGGCCGGTTCAACAACGTCGACCTGGTGCGGGGTCTGCGGCTGCCCTCCGGCCGGGCGGACGTCGCCGTGACCAGTGACCGCGGTACCGACCGGCTGCGGTTCTACCGGATCGACGGCGGCCGTACCGCCGCCCCGCTGACGGACGTCACCGACGCGGCGGCCCCGCGGATCTTCACCGCCTCGCAGGAGGAGGTGAACGAGGAGCGCACCGCCTACGGTCTGGCCGCCTTCACCGACCGGCGCACAGGCCGGTCCTACGCCGTGGTGAGCCGGGCGGGGACCACCGAGGTGGCGCTGCTGGAGCTTCGCGTCACGTCCGCCGGCTCCGTCACCTACCGGAAGGTGCGGACCGTCGCGCTTCCCTCGTCGTTCCGCCTGCCCGGCGGGGGTTCCTGGTCGCCGTGCGGCGATCCCGGCGACCTGCCGCAGGTCGAGGGGATGGTGGTGGATCCCGCGACCGGCACCGTGTACGCGGGGCAGGAGGACGTCGGCATCTGGCGCATCCCGTCGGGGCTGCGCGGCCGGCCGGAACTGCTGGACACCGTGCGGGAGTTCGGCGTGCCCGCGGTGTACGACGAGGAGAGCGACGAGTGCGTCGTGGCCGGCGCGGACCCCGGTGTGGGCGGCACCCGCCTCACCGCCGACGTCGAGGGCCTGACGTTGCTGCCCGCCGGCGAGGGCGGCGGAGCCCGGCTCCTTGCCTCCAGCCAGGGCGACGACACCTTCGCCGTGTACGAGCGGGGCCGGTACGCGGGCGGCTTCCGTGTGGTGGCGTCGGACGGGCTGGACGGCTCCGAGGAGTGCGACGGCGCGGCCGTCCTCGACGCCCCGTTGGGCCGCCGCTTCCCGCACGGCCTCCTGGTGGTGCAGGACGGCCACGCGTCCCCGGAGGACGCCGACCGGGAGGCCACCGGCTTCAAGTTCGTCGACCTCGCCGACGTCGAGGCGGTGCTGGACCGGCGTCACGCCTGAGCACGGCCCGGCGCGACCGCGCGCGACCGCCGCGTGACCGGGGCCGGGGCCGACCGGCGGGACTACTGCGAGTCGTCCTCGCCCGTCCCCGGCTCCGCCATCTTCCGGTGGAGGAGGCCCTTCACCTTGTCCGGCACGACCTTCTGCACGGTCCCCTGCGCCTTGGTCTGGGCGGAGCCGGTGACCAGCTTCCTCCGGCCCTTGGTGACCGCCTCGAAGGCCTGGCGGGCCACCTCGGCGGGGTCGTCCTTCTCCATGGCGCCGATCCTGGTGTCCTCCATCCCGGCGCGCCGGAAGAAGTCGGTGTCGGTGGGGCCCGGCATGAAGGAGGTGACGGTCACGCCGGTGTCCTTCAGCTCCTCCTGCAACGCCTGGGCGAAGGACTGCACGAAGGACTTCGACGCGTTGTAGACGGACTGGAAGGAACCGGGCGACAGGGAGGCGATCGACGAGGTGAACAGCAGGCGCCCCTCCCCGCGCTCCAGCATCCGCCGGAGCAGCGGTTTGGCGAGCAGGACGGTGGAGGTGACGTTCAGGTCGATGACCTCGCGGTCGTCGTCCGGTTCGGTGTCCACGAAGGCGCCGCCGCGGCCGACGCCGGCGTTCAGCGCGGCGACGTCCACGGCGAAAGGTGCCGCGGCTGCCACCACCTGGGCGACTCCCCGCGGGTCCCGGAGGTCGGCGCGGACGGTGCGCACGTCGGCGCCGGTCTCCCGCAGCCGGGCCGCGGCGTCCTCGAGGGCCTCGTCCTCGGCGTTGATCAGCAGGTCGTAGCCGTGCGCGGCGAACTGGCGGGCGAGTTCGAAACCGATGCCGCGTGAGGCCCCGGTGACCAGGGCGACGGGCCGACGGCTGCCGGGCTCGCCCGGCGCGGGTGTGGTGCTGGGCGTGTTCATGCTGGCGGAGTAACCGGCCTGGGCGCGGTCAATCGCGCTCGCCGTCGGCGTCGTCCGTCTGCCCGGGCCGTACGGCCAGCAGGGCGATGTCGTCGGTGGCGTCGGCGCCCAGACGGATCAGCAGTTCGTCGCAGAGGGTGCCCAGCGGCTCGTGGGCGAGGGCGAGGGCCTGGTCGTGGAGCCGCCGCAGGGAGTCGTCGATGTCCTCGCCCCGCCGCTCGGCCAGGCCGTCGGTGAAGAGCAGGAGCGTCGCCCCCTGGGGCACCCGCACCGAGGCCCCTTCACGGGGCAGGTCGTGTCCGGTGCCGAGCATCGGCCCGGTGCCGCCTTCCAGCAGGCGCGCGCCCCGTTCGGGATCCACCAGGAGGGGCGGCAGGTGACCCGCGGAGGAGAAGTGGAACTCCCAGTCCCCGGGCCGCAGTTCCCGCATCCTGCCGTACACGCAGGTGGCGGTCGTGGCGGACCGCAGGCTCCGGTCGGCCAGGTCGAGCCGGCGCAGCACCTCCTCGGCGGGCTCCTGCCGGTCCAGGGCGATGCCCCGCAGCATGCTGCGCAGCTGGCTCATGGTGATCGCCGCTTCCAGGTCGTGTCCGGCGATGTCACCGATGATCAGTGCGAGGTCGCCGTCGGGGAGCCGGAAGCAGTCGTACCAGTCGCCGCCGATCCGGGTGGTGACGGACGAGGTCGCGTAGCTCGCGTCGAGTCGCAGCCCGGGCATCCGCGGGAGGGCGGGCAGCAGGTCGCGCTGGAGCCGTTCGGCGACGTAGCGGGTCCCGTCGTACAGACGCTGGTTCTCGACGGCGAGGGCCACGGCGCGTGCCAGGTCGTCGACGAAGGCGAGATCGCTCTCGACGAACGGGTCCGAGGGGTCCTCGCGGGCCAGGGTGAGGGCCCCGAAGATCTGCCGGCGGGCCCGCAGCGGGGCGACGACGGCGCCGGCGCAGGCGAACTGCTCGAAGAGCGACCGGTAGCCGGAGTCCAGACCGCACTCCCCGGGGTGGGGCGGGATCCGCCCGTCGAGCAGCAGGGGCCCGGCGCCCCGCAGGGTGCGGGCGAGGGGGCCGCGTGCGCTCTCCGAGAGGGGCGGGAGGCGGCCTTCGAGGCCGCCTTCCTCCGCCCTGGTGCGGTCGCGGTGCATGACGCCGACGCGCTCCACGGTCTCGCCGTCGAGGAGGTCGATGACGCACCAGTCGGCCAGGCGCCTGACCAGGTGGGCGGACACGGCGTGCAGTCCCTGCCCGAGTTCCGACGCGTCCGCGAGTTCGCGGCCGACGTCGGCGAGCAGGCTGAGCCGGTCCATGGCGGCCATCGCGGCCGCCGCGGCGGCCGGGCGGCGGCCGGCCTCGGGGAGGTCCGGCGTCTCCTCCGGGGCGCCCCGGTGCGACGGAACCGGCGGTTCGGGCACGCCTGTCGACCGGACGGCCGGCCTGCGGTGGGAAGGGCGGGGGTCCGGCCCGAAGGCGGTGGAGCGGGGCACCATCTGGCCGATGAACACGGTGTGGCCGTCCGCCATCTCCTGCGCCTGGATCAGCAGCCGCACCGGCACCAGGTGACCGTCCCGGTGCAGTGCCGGCAGCGGCACCGGCCGCCCGAGGATGCGGGGCTGTCCGGTCAGCAGCAGCGAGTGGAAGGCGGCCAGGTGGCGTTGCCGCAGGTGGTCGGGGATGAGTGTGGTCAGGTACCGGCCGACGAGGGCGTCGCGGTCCCAGCCGAGGAGGTCGGCGGCGGGCGCGTTGACGGCGACGATCAGGTTGTCGTCGTCGACGACGACGGTGGCCAGGCGGCTGGTGTGGACCTCCTCCTCGTCCCAGGGCACCAGGTCCAGCGGGCTGGCCGAGGGGTCGCGGGGCACCACCGTCCAGGCGGTCGGCAGGGCTCCGTCCAGCTGAGCGGTGATCTGCCCGAAGAACCAGTCCTGCAGGGCCTGGCTCTGCGGCAGGCCGGGGCGGGTCAGCAGGAGTTCGTCGCGGCTGGCCTCCTCGGCGCTCTCCAGGACCCGGCGCAGCAGCCGGACTGCGGGGCCGCTGCCCGCGGGCAGGGAGAGGGTGACGGTGCGGATCCCGGTGACGCTGCGCCGGTCGCCGAGGGCGGCCTGGGCGGCCGCGCCGAGCACGTTGCAGGTGTCGCGGGCGGCGCGCAGTTCCTCCGGGTCGACGCCCAGCCGGTCGCCGATGGTCCCGGCGAGGGCCAGTTCGCGCAGGACGGCGTGCCGGTGGTGCTCGGAGGTGACGTGCAGCGCGCCGGGCAGGTCGATGAGCACCACGGGGAGGGTGTCGGGGCCGGCGAGCGGGCGGGCCGGGGGCCACCGGGAGGGCGCGCCGGGCCTCCCCTCCCGCAGCAGCAGTTCGCACCAGACCCGTTTCTCCTCGCCGCCCCGGTCGGCGCCGAACCGGTCGGCGAGTTCGGTGACCACGCCCAGCCCCCGCCCGGTGCCCGCGTTGGGGGGACACGTGCGGGGCACCGGCATGAGGTCGGGTCTGCGGTCGGCGACCTCCAGGCGGATCCGCTCCTCGCCGGCACGGACCGTCACCTCCACCTCGGTGCGGGCGTGCAGAAAGCTGTTCGTCGCCAGCTCGCTGACCAGCAGGCACGCGGTGTCCAGGGGCTCCGGCGGGGTGCCCGCCGCCTCGAGGACGGACCGCACGAAGCCGCGGGCGGCGGCCACGCTGTCCGCCCGCCGCCCGTCGAACCGCCGGGAGCGCGGCGCCCCGGGCGACGGCGAGCTGTCCATGCGGCCAGTCTGCACCGCCGCCCGGGCCGGGGCCCGGGGCCGCCGCCGTACGGGGGACGACCGCCGGGGTCCCGGGGCGCTCCCGGTCGGCGGGCCGCCGGGATCCGGGGGCGCCGACGGTCAGCGCAGGGCGTCGGCGAGGACTCGGGCCGTCTCCTCGAGCAGGAGGTCCTGGCGGGTGGCGTCCCGTTCCGGCTTGGTGGTCAGGACGGCCATCACCAGGGGCGTGCCGTCCTCGGTCCACACCACCGCGACGTCGTTGAGCGAGGCGTAGGTGGCCGAGGCGCCCGTCTTGTCGGCGACGGTCCACTCCGGCGGCAGGCCCTTCCGCAGGCGCTTGTCCCCCGTCCTGTTGCCCAGCAGCCAGGTGGTGAGCTGTTCCTGGTCGCCGCGCCCGAGCGCGTCGCCCAGGACGAGGCGGGCGTAGGTCGCCGCGATCGCGCCCGGGGTGGTGGTGTCGGTCCGCCGCCACGGCTCGCCGGAGTTGAGCTCCGGCTCCCAGCGGTCCAGGCGGGTCACCGGGTCGCCCAGGGAGCGGGCGAAGCGGGTGATGCCGTGGGGGCCGCCGATCTGCCGGAGCAGCAGGTTGCCGGCGGTGTTGTCGCTCCACTGGACGGCCGCGGCGCACAGCTCGCGGATGGTCATCCCGGTGGCGAGGTTGGCCCGGCAGACGTCCGAGTTCTCGACGAGCTGGGCCTCGGTGTAGCGGATCCGGCGGTCCAGGAAGGCGCCGTCGGTGTCGCGGTCGCGCAGTACCGCGGCGGCGGCCAGCGTCTTGAAGACCGACAGCATGGGGAACCGCTCGTCGGACCGGTGCCGCACCGTGGCGCCGGTCCTCATGTTCCGCGCGTAGACCCCGACGCGGGCGCCGTGCCGCTGTTCGAGTTCGTCGAGTCGGGCGACGGCGTCGCCGGGCGCCTGGGCGGCCGCCGCCGGGCGGGCGGCGGCCAGGGCCACGGCGGTGGCCGCGCCCGCCGCCAGCAGGGTGCGCCGGGTGGTGGAGCGCCGGAAAAGGGAGTGCTGTGATGCGGGGATCGTTCTCTCCGTTCCTCGGGGATCGTGATCGTTCATCACCCCCCTCCACGCAGGACCCGGCGGATACGGTTCCGCGCCGTCAGTTCCGGCGGGCGGCCCAGACGGTGCGGACCGAACGGGGGACGACGTCCTGGCGGCTGCCCACGAAGGCCGGATCACCGGGGGACAGCAGGCGCTCCAGGGCCTCCAGGTCGTCGGGTGCGAGCTGGTCCTCCAGCGCGCCGCGGACCCGCTCGAGCACCAGCCGGGCGTAGCCGGCGGCCTCCGCCCCGGGCGCGCCCTCCGCGGTGACGGTCCACCGTTCGACGGGGCCGAACCCGGCCCGCTCCATGGCGTCGCTCCAGTCGGGGTAGGCGTTCCAGCCCGCCTTCGCGGCCACCTCCCGGCAGCGGTCCTCCAGGCCGGGACGGCCCACGCCCGCGTCGGTGGGCAGGAACCGCGGCATCCCGTCGGACTCGACGACGATCAGCAGACCGCCCGGGACGACCGCCTCGCCCACGCGCGCGAGCAGGGCGGCGGGATCGGCGACGTGGTGCAGGGACGAGGAGGCCCACACGACGTCGAGCGGACCGAGGTCGGGCAGCGCGGCGTCGAGGTCGGCCCGCACCGCCCGCACCCGCTCGGAGAGCCCCGCCTCGCCGGCCCCGGCGAGGACGCGCTCCAGCATCTGCGGGGACAGGTCGACGGCGGTGACCCGCGCCGCGGGGAACCGACGGGCCAGCGCCAGGGTGCCCACGCCCGGGCCGCTGCCCAGGTCGACGACGTGGCGGGGGTCGGCGACGCCGTGGGCGGTGACGGCCCGCTCCAGCACCTCCTCCAGCGCGGGTGTGAAGGTGCGGGCCTCCAGCTCCAGCAGTTCGGCGTGGGCGGCGTCGCCCCCGTGGCCGTGGTGTCCGTCGTGCCCGTGCTCGCCGTGCCGCGGGGCGTGCCCGGGGTGAGCATGGTGGTGGCCGTGGCCCGGGTCGGGTGCGTGGTGGTGCGTCATACGACCACCGTAGGCGCATCCTGCGCGAGAGGCATACACTCTTGCTCATGACGCAAGAAGTCGACCTGGACAGTCTGATCAGGCAGCGGATCCGCAGTCTGCGGCACGCCCGCGGCTGGTCCCTCGACGCCCTTGCCGCCCGCGCCCACCTCAGCCCTTCGAGCCTGAGCCGGATCGAGACCGGTCACCGCCGGATCTCCCTCGACCAGCTGGTCCCGATCGCCCGTGCCCTGGACACCACGCTCGACCAGCTGGTCGAGTCGCCGTCCGACGAGGACGTGGTGATCCGGCCGCAGCCCACGCACACGCCGGGGATGACCGTGTGGCTGCTGTCGCGGGAGGCCTCGGTGCACGGCGTGACGGTGGCGAAGATGCGGATCACCCCCGAGCTCCCCCTCCTGCCGGACAGCCTGAAGGTGCACCCGGGCCACGAGTGGTTCACGGTGCTCTCCGGCACCGCCCGCCTGCACCTGGGCGACCGGACGATCCTGGTGCAGGCGGGGGACGCCGCAGAGTTCTCCACCATGACCCCGCACGCCTTCCGGGCGCACGAGGCCCCGGTGGAGATCCTCACCGTCCTCGACCACAACGCTGAGCGGGTGCACCTGCACGGCGGCGAGGGCGCCGTGTCCTAGCGGCTCAGGGGGCGGCCGCGCCCGCCGGGAGCGCCGCGTCCTGGCGGCTCAGGGGGCGCCCGCCGCTCCGTCGTCCCGCTCGGCGAAGAAGCCGGTGAGGGCGTCGGCGAGTTCGCGGGGCGCCTCCTCGGCCATGTGGTGGCCGGAGTCGATCCCCTGACCGCGGACGTCGTCGGCCCAGTGCCGCCAGATCTCCAGCGGGTCGCCGTACAGCTCCTCGAGGTCGTCGCGGAGCGACCACAGGACCAGCGCGGGGCACCGCACCCGCCGCCCGGCCGCGCGGTCGGCCTCCTCGTGGGCGCGGTCCACGGTGAGGCCCGCCCGGTAGTCCTCGAGCATGGCGCGCACCACCTCCGGCCGGCGCACGGCGGCCAGCCGTTCGGCGTGGTTCTCCGGGCCCATCGCCTCGGGGTCGCCGCGGTACCAGCTGTCGGGGTCGGCGGTGATGACCCGTTCGGGGATCTCCGGCTGCGCGAAGAAGAACCAGTGCCACCACCGGGTGGCGAACCGCGCCCCGGCGCGGTCGAGATGCTCGGAGATCGGCAGGCAGTCCAGCAGACCCACGCGGGTCACCGCCGCCGGGTGGTCCAGGGCGAGCCGCAGGGCGACGTACGAACCGCGGTCGTGCCCGGCGACCTGGAACCGCTCGTGTCCCAACTCCCGCATCACGGCGACGAGATCGGCCGCCATGGCGCGCTTGGAATGGGCGCTGTGGTCGGGCGTGGGGGCCGGCCCCCGGGAGCGTCCGTAGCCCCGGAGGTCCGGGCAGACGACGGTGAAGCCGCGGTCGGCGAGGAGCGGCGCCACCCGGTGCCAGGTCGCCGAGGTCCGCGGATGCCCGTGCAGGAGGAGGACGGGCGGGCCCTGTCCCCCGTGGCGCAGGAAGATCGAGGCCTCGCAGGTGTCGATCCGGGTCTCGGTGAAGTCGGGGAACATCGTCGCCATCCTTCCGCCGGGGGCCGCCCTCCGGCCGCACCCGGGTACCCCGGCGTGCCGCACGGCCACCTGGCCGCCTGGCCGGTGGGGACGGCTAGCGTGAAGTCATGACGACACAGCAGCAGTTGAGTCTGGTGACGCTGGGCGTGGGCGACCTGGCCGTGAGCCGCCGCTTCTACAGCGAGGGACTGGGCTGGTCCCCGCTGCTCGACCTCGGCGAGGTGGTCTTCTACCAGGTGGGCGCGGGCCTCGCCCTGGCCCTGTTCCCGCTGGCCGACCTGGCGGCCGACGTGGGCAGTCCGGCGACGGCCGGGACGCCGTTCACGCTGGCGCGGAACGTGGAGTCGCCGGCCGAGGTGGACGAGGCGATGACGCGGGCCGGGGCGGCCGGAGCCGAGGTGCTCAAGCCGGCGCAGCGGGCCGCCTTCGGCGGCTACCACGGCTACTTCGCCGACCCGGACGGTCACCGCTGGGAGATCTGCCACAACCCGGGCTGGTCGGTGGCCGAGGACGGCACGGTGTCGCTCACGGCGGTGGACCCGGACACGGGCTCGCGGTAGTCCGGCCCGGGAAACCCGCCGCGGTCCGGTCGGCCCGCCCCTCAACGTCCGGAAACCGCTTGGCCCGCCGCGGGCGATCTTGGACGATGGACGCCGGCGGTCGGCACCGGCCGCGGGACACCGAGCCAGGGGGAAGCGCATGAACCGTCCGTCGGAGACCGCCGGCACCGGATCGAGGGCGGGGGGCGCCGGTCGTCCCGCCGGTCCAGGAAGCCCGGCAGGACGCGAGGAGGTGCGCGCCGGGCGGGCCGTGGTCCGCCCGGGCGTGACGCTGGTCCACGACGACCTGGGCCCCGCGGACGGCGTCCCGGTGCTCCTCGTTCACGGCCATCCCTTCGACCGGAGCATGTGGCGCCCGCAGGCCGCGGCCCTGGTCGCGGCCGGGTACCGGGTGATCCTGCCCGACCTGCGCGGCTACGGCGCGAGCGGCGTGGCCCCGGGGGTGACCGAGTGGCGGGACTACGCCGACGACCTGGCCGCGCTGCTCCGGCTCGCCGGAGTGCCGCGGGCGGTGGTGGCGGGGCTGTCGATGGGCGGTCAGATCGCCATGGAGTTCCACCGCCTCCACCCTGAGCGCACCGCCGCGCTGGTGCTCGCCGACACCTCGCCCGTCGCGGAGACCGAGGAAGGGCGAACCTGGCGCAACACGCTGGCCGACCGGCTGCTCGCCGAGGGCATGGACGGGTACGCCGCCGAGGTGCTGGACCGCATGATCACGCCGGGCCACGTGACCTCGATGCCCGAGGTCGCCGCGCACGTGAGCGGGATGATGCGCGCCACCGTTCCCGCGGGCGCCGCGGCGGCGCTGCGGGCGCGGGCCGAGCGGCCCGACTACCGCGACTCGCTGCGCGAGGCCCGGGTGCCGGTGCTGCTGATGGTCGGCGAGGAGGACACCTACACCCCGGTGGCGGAGGCGGAGGCGATGCGCAAGCTGGTGGACGACTCCCACCTCGTCGTCGTCCCCGACGCGGGCCATCTCCCCAACCTGGAGCAGCCCGAGCGGTTCGACGCCGCGCTGCTGGACTTCCTGGATGCCCGGCGGGAGGAGTTGGCGCCGCCGCACCCGCTGCTGGGACTGCTGCTCGACGCCGCGGAGGGCCGCTTCCCCGAGGCGGACGGCGCCGTCACCGTGCTGCCCCGGCCGCCGCACGGCCCGGAGTGCTCGGTGGCCTTCACCGGCCACGCGGTGGTGGCGACCTCACTGTCGGCCGAGCGGGTGGAGGCCCTGGGCCCCGACGGCTTCGGCGGGTCGCTGGCGCCGGACTTCCTGCGCGCGGTGGCGGGGCCTTCCGGCCGCGTCGGCACCGTCGACGCCGTCATGGTCGCCCGCGGGTCCGGAGGACCGGCCCGGCTCGGCCCGTTGAACGGGCTGGCCGAGCATCCCCGGGTGCGGCACGCCCGCGCACTGCGGCGCGACGTGCGGGTGTTCGGCGACGAGCGGGGTCTGGTCACCCTGGCGGAGGGGCCGGCGGGGCGCACCGAGCTGAGCGTCGAGCTCTCCCCGGCCGCGGAGCACTCGCGCGGGTACGGCAGGTCCCTGCTGGCCGACGCGCTCACCCTGCTGCCGGTGAACGCGCCGGTGTTCGCCGCGGTCGCGCCCGGCAACGCCCGTTCGCTGCGCGCCTTCCTGGCCGCCGGGTTCACCGTGATCGGCGCGGAGACGCTGATCGAGCCCGCCCGTCCGGGCAGCTGAGGCCGGTCCCGCCGCCGAGGGTGTGCGCCGCGCCGCGCGGGAGGCACGCGGGCGGCGCACGCCGGTCGGCGGCCGGAGGGACGTCAGGGGGCCTCAGCGCTCCGGTGGGACGGGGCGCAGGGCCAGCAGGGCGATGTCGTCCGCCCCGTCCGCGCCGAGCCGGATCAGCAGCTCGTCCAGGAACACGTCCAGCGGTTCGCGCGCCAGGTCGGCCGTGTGCCGGCGCAGCCGCGCGAGGGACTGCTCGAGTCCCTCGTCCCGGCGTTCGACGAGCCCGTCGGTGTAGAGCAGCACGGTGGCCCGGGGAGGCAGCGCCACGGCCGTGGCCGGGCGGGGCATGTCGAAGCCGGTGCCCAGCATCAGGCCGGTGCCCTCCTCCAGGTAGCGGGTCTCGCCGTCCTCGGTGGTGATCAGCGGGGGCAGGTGCCCTGCCGCCGAGTGGACGAACTCCCACGGCCCCTGCTCGGGCCCGCGGACCAGTCCGTACACGCAGGTCGCGGTGGCCTCCCGGTAGAGGGTGTGGTTGGCGATGTCCAGGCGTCGCACCACCTCGCCGGGCGGCTCCTCCCGGTCGACGGCGATGCCCCGGAGCATCGAGCGCAACTGGCTCATGGCGACGGCCGCCGCGAGGTCGTGCCCGGCGACGTCGCCGATGGTCACCGCCAAGTCGCCGCGAGGCAGCACGAAGCAGTCGTACCAGTCGCCGCCGACCTCCGCGGTGACGGAGGACGGGACGTAGCGGGCGGCGACCTCCAGGTGGGGCAGCTCGGGCAGGACCGGCAGCAGCGAGCGCTGCAACTGCTCGGCGATGCCGCGGGTCTCCTCGTAGAGGCGGGTGTTGTCCAGGCCGACCGCGATGCCGTGCGCCAGGTCGTCGACGAAAGCGAGGTCGGCCTCGGTGAACGGCCGGTGGGGGGTGGTGCGGGCGAGGGTGATCGCGCCCAGCACGTCACGGCGGGCCCGGAGCGCGGCCACCACCGCGCTGTCCGCCCCCAGCGTCTCGAACAGGGCCCGGTGGCGGGCGTCCAGGGGGCTGCCGACCTGGCCCGGCGGCTCGTCGGCCCCGCTCCCCGGGAGCAGCAGGGGACCCGCGCCGCGCAGTACCCGGGCCAGTGGCCCGCGCGCGCTCTCCGAGAGCGGCGGGAGGGCGCCCTCGAAACCCGCCGCCGGTCGTCCGTGGCGGTCCCGGCGCACCACACCGACCCGCTCCCCCGTTCCGTCCAGGCCGAACAGGTCGATCACGCACCAGTCGGCGAACCGTCCGGTGAGGATCCGGCACACCTCGCGCAGCCCGCCGTCGGGGTCGGAGGAGTCGGTGACGGCCCGCCCGGTGTCCACGATCATCGCCAGGCGCGCCATCGCCTCGCTGCCCACGGGGGCGGCGGCCCGCGGGTCCTCCGGCCGAGCGTCCTCCGGCTGGGCGTCCTCCGGCTGGGCCTCGGGGGTGACGACGGGGCGGGCCTCGGGGTGCGGCTGCTGGGCCTCCGTCTCCTCCCCGGCCCGCTCGCGCACCCCCGAGGCGGCCTCTCCGGCCCTCGGGATCAGATGGGCCACGAACAGGGTGCGGCCGTCGGCGGTGTGCTGGGTCTGGATGACCAGACGGATCGGCACCTGCCGTCCGTCCCGGTGCAGCGCGGGCAGCGGGACGGACCGGCCCAGGATCCGGGCCCGTCCGGTGAACAGCAGCGAGGTGAACGCCTCCTTGTGCCGCTGCCGCAGGTGCTCGGGGATGATCGTGAGCAGTCGGCGCCCCACCAGTTCGCCCGGCTCCCAGCCCAGCATCCCGGCGGCCGCCGCGTTCACCGCGACGATCCGGTTCTCCTCGTCGGCGGCGACGGTCGGGGTCCTGCTGTCGCGCACCTGGACCGGGTCGAAGGGCACCGTCTCCAGCGGACCCGGCTTCGGGTCGCGCGGGATGACCGTCCAGGCGGTCGGGTGGCCGCCGGCCAGCTGCCCGGCGATCTGGCCGAAGAGCCAGCTCCGCAGGGCGCGGACCGCCGGAACGGCGGGGCGGGCCAGCATCCGTCCGTCGCGGGCCGCCTCCTCGGCCTGGTCGAGCACCTGGCGCAGGACCAGCACGGACGGCGAGGCGTCGGCCGGCACCGACAGGGTGAGGGTGCTGGTGCCGACCTCGGAGGGCGGCTGCCGGTCGAGCGCCGCGGTCACCCAGACGCTGATCATGTGGTTGGCGTCGTGGGCGACGGCCAGGTCCTCGGGGCGGACGCCGAGGGTGTCGCCGCCGAAGGCGGCGAGCGTCAGTTCCCGCAGCAGCTCGTGCCGGTTGCGGTGGGACGCCGTGTAGAGGGAGCCCGGCAGGTCGATCAGGGTGACGGTCCTGCGCGACCCCGGGTCCTGGGCGGTGGTCCCCCAGCCGGAGTGGACCGGCGGCGTACTCGCGGGGCCGACCTCGAACCACACCGTCTTGCGGCCCCCGCCGGACTCCACGCCGTAGCGGGTGGCCAGCCGCTGGACCAGGGAGAGTCCCTGCCCGGTGGCCGCGAAGGGGTGGAACTCCTGCTGCGGCATCAGGCCGAGGCCAGGCCGCTCGTCGCTCACCCTGACCTCGGTCCGGTCCTCCCGTGCCCGGATCGTCACCTCGACCACGCTCCTGGCGTGCAGCACCGCGTTGCTCACCAGCTCGTCCACCAGCAGCTCGGCGACCTCGCGGGTCTCCCCGGCGTCCTGGCCGAGGACCTTCCGCACGAACCTCCGGGCCTCCCCCACGCTCTCGGGGCGCGGGGCGAACCGGCGGGAAAGGGGATGGTGGGGAGCGATGTCGGACATGCCCCTCAGTGTCCGTCACGCGGGACGACCGGCCCGGCAGACACCGCCGACCGCGGACGGACCTCCCACCTGACCCAAGGGTCGGGCGGTCGGGAGGCCGGACGGACAGGCGAGCGCCACAGCTCGCTGGACGGCTACGCCCAGGACGTGGTCGAGGTGTTCGCCTCAGCTACGGTTCACGGAGGCGGAGCCTCCCCGGTGGCAGTGGCCGTGGCCGTGGCCGTACCGATGCCGGGGGCGACCTCGACGCTCCGCAGGGACGGCGCCGCCTCGCGGGCGAGGTCCCGGGCGGCCTCCAGGTCCGCCCCGGCCGCCATGGAGAGGTACACGCTCCCGTGGTCCAGCGTCGCGCGGACGACGGACTGCTCGGCGGCCACGGCCTGGTAGGCGGCCAGTGCCTCGTCGAGGTCGCCGGGTTCCTCCCCCGGAAAGACGCGGACCTCCGGTGTCACTCCGAGCGTCGTGTACACCGTCAGATAGGTCACGGGGGAGGCCCGGTAGCCGCTGCCCTCGGAGACCAGTGCGTCGGCGACCCTCACGGCGTCGGCGGGTTCGGCCGTCTCGACGTAGGCGCCCCATGCGTGGCCGCTGATCCGGGGCGAGTCGGTGATCTCACCCGCGACGACGCGGTCGTCGGCCGCCGGCGACTTCCATAGGGCCACGACCGTGATGTCGACGCCCTTGTCCTCGACCACGGAGAAGGTGATGTCGTCGGCCTGGATGCTTCCGGTGTAGGAGCCGTTCGCGGCGAGGTAGTCCCGCAGCTCGCCGGTCAGTTCGGACACGCGGTCCGCCGGGGTGTGGTCCTCCAGCACGAGTGTGCCCCGCGCGTCCCCCAGGAAGGGGAGGGTTTTCTGCCCGTGGGTGTCGACCCGCGCGACGTCGGGGGTTCCGCGCCAGTCCTCTTCGAACTCCTCGGCGAGGGCGTCACCCTTGTCGATGGCGCAGCCACTCAGCAGTTGGACCGTCAGGGCGAACGCGACGACCCCCGTCGACCGCCGCACGGTGTGTCTTCTCAGTGCCGTCTCCTCCGGAAGCAACGCCCGGTCGGGCCCAACAGGAGTGGAACTTCCGGGAGCAGGGGCGAACAGCGGCAGCCTGGGAGGTGGTTCGGGGAACCGCAATCGCCGCTTTCCGCTCCCTCCGACGAGGCTGTCCTGCCGAGTGCCTGTCGGCCGCGGCCGATTCCTCGTCGAGGCCCGCGGTCAGGCGGTGACCATGCGGAGGAAGGCGTCGAGGTTGTCCCGCATGCGGGCGACCTTGCCCTCCAGCCCCAGGCTCTCCTCGAAGCCGCGTCCGGCCGCGCTCTCCTTCAGCCCGCGCAGGTAGAGCGAACAGGCCAGGTCTGCGCAGAGGTACTGGCCGACGGTGTTGCCCTGCCGCCCGGCCTCACCGGTGCGGCGGGCGGACATCAGCACGACGTCCCCGCGGACGTGGGTGGTCAGGCACAGCGAGCACAGGGACCGGGCGGTGAAGCCTCGCGCGGCGCCCGCGGAGACCGCCCGCAGGGACAGGCCGAGCAGCCCGCCGCCCTCCCGCTCGGCGACCAGGTAGGCGCGGTCGGGGGCGCCCGGATCCCGCCAGCCGAGGAAGTCCAGGTCCTCCCAGGGCCGCTCCGCCAGGTCCCGGGGCAGCCCGAGGCGCTTGGCCTCGCCCTTGGAGCAGTTCACGAAGCTGTTGCGGATGTCGGTCTCGGATATCTGTCGCACGCCACCGAGGCTAGGCCGCCTAATACCTTTAGGCAAAATGATTATTTCTCTAGGTGAGGGCGGTCACCTTCCGGGTTCACCGCAGGCCGCGCTCACGGCCGCTCGGCCGGGCGCCCTCCGGTGACCCCGTAGTACTGGAGGTCCTGGACCTCGGGAGAGGTGGTGACGGCGAACCGGGTGACGGCCTCGGTGGTCGTTCTCCCGCCGCGGGTGACCTCCGCGGCGGTGCGCCCGGGCCGCAGGGGCAGCAGCTCCGCCCGCACCCCCGCCTCCATGGTGAACCGCTCGTGCAGGTCGCCGACCGTGACGTCCACCGCCCCGGGGCGGGTCAGGAAGGTGAGCACCTCCACGGTGTCCCGGGCGGGGGCCGAGCCGGGGCGCGACCGCATGAGCTCGGGCTGGTCGGCGGCCCGGGCGTCGTGCGGCTGGACGCGGTGCGTGAGGTAGACCGTGTCGCGGACGACGCGCGGCCAGGAGCCGGTCTTGAACCGGGCGAGGTAGTAGGAGCTCACGTCGAGGTAGGTGTGCCCGTTGTGCAGCGAGGGCGCGAACTGGGTGCTCTCCGAGTAGTCGTTCCAGGTGGTCAGCTGCACCCAGTCGGCGCCGTCCTCGATGGCGTGGTTCCAGCTCCCGCGCAGCGTCTCGGTGTTGCCCGCCTCGTCGTACACGCCCTGGTTGGGCCGGGCGTCCTGCACCGCCACGGGCTGCATCCAGAGCTTGCCGTGCCTGCGGGCCAGTTCCGCGTGCTCCGAGTAGTGGCCGAGGGCGGTGTGGCTGCGGCTGCCCCAGGTGGAGAAGCCGTGCGCGAGCGGGGCGAACTCGTCGGCGTGCGAGGTCAGGTCGAGGAAGACGGGGACGAAGGCGGTGCGGACCCCGTGCCGGGTGCGCAGGGTGTCCAGCACCTCGCGCCACCAGCCGGCCGGCTTCTCCTCCGCCTTGAACGGGGACACCACGAGCCGGCCGTCGTCGAGCCGGTGCGCGTTGGGCGCCGCTCCCAGCTCGGCGAGGGCGCGGGCGAGGGTTGCCGGGTCGGCGTCGAGGGACTTCATGTCGGGCATCAGCATGATGCGGAAGCCCGGGTCCTCCTCGCGGGCGG
The DNA here is from genome assembly GCF_040295685.1 of Streptomyces sp. NPDC002734. Classification (NCBI taxonomy): domain Bacteria; kingdom Bacillati; phylum Actinomycetota; class Actinomycetes; order Kitasatosporales; family Streptomycetaceae; genus Streptomyces; species Streptomyces sp. NPDC002734. The sequence continues at coordinate 25,079 of NZ_JBEOVU010000034.1, read as the reverse complement.
CCCGCATCAGCAGCTGGACGCGCTCCCAGTTGGGCCCTTCCAGGGAGAGCAGGTCGACGCTGAAGCCGTCGATCCCGGCGGCCACGGCGGTGCGGACCTCCTGGCGGTAGTGCGCCGAACGCCAGTCGCCCGAGGCCGGTTCGACCGGGAGCGGCCGGTCGCGGAGCAGGCCGCCGTACGCGGCGTGCTTGCCGCTCTCGCCGTCTGCGGTGAGGTAGTTGCGCGCGTAGTAGTCCTCGTCGGCGGGGCGGTTGTCCAGGGAGAGCGGGTAGGGCGTGAAGTAGTGCGCGAACACCAGCCGGTCGCTCGAGCGCAGCCGCTCGGTGGACGGCAGGTCGAAGGGCAGCGGGTCGCGCGCCGCGGCGGCGGAGGAGGACGTGTCGCGGTCGCCCCCGGCGCCGAAGCCGAGCCCGGTGCCCGCGCCGACCAGCAGCAGGATGCCGATCAGGGCGGCGAGTCCGGCCCGGCGGCGGCTCCGGCCCGGTAAGGCGTGGCGCCGTGCTGTGGTGTTCTCCATGGGTGCCCTCCCCCGGCCGCGCGGCGGGTCGGGCCGCGCGCCGCCCAGTCAAGCCGACCGGCTCCGCGCCCGCAATGCCCCGAAGGGGTCACTCCGCCTTTGTTCGAAACCCGCCCAGGTGTTCCCGCAGCGCCTGCCCGGGCAGCGGGTGCAGCACGTCGCCGCGGACGCCGAGGGTGGTCCGCGCGGCCAGCAGCGCGTTGAGCACCGCCTCCTCCACGGCGTCGAGCACCGCCCGGAACAGGGGGTCGAGTGCGGTGTCCGGCACCGGCCCGTGCGGTGTCCGCGTCCCGAAGGCCAGGCCGTAGTCGCCGCTGCCGTGGCTGAACGACGCGCCGACCCGCCCCAGGGCGTACACCGACCGGCGCGCCACGCGGGCCAGCTGCCGGGCGTCCAGCGGCGCGTCGGTGGCGGTCACCACCATGCACGAGCCCGTGTCCGGCTCGGGGGGCCGGGCGGGCACCCCGACGTCGGCGGGTGTCACCTCACGTCCCAGCACCCGCAGCGTGCCGCCGAAGTTGGCCTGCACCAGAATTCCCACCACGGCGTCCTGCCCGCCCACGGGCACCACGCGGGAGGACGTCCCGACGCCCGCCTTGAAACCCAGTGCCGTGGTCCCGGTGCCGGCGCCGACGCATCCCTCGGCCACCGGCCCGCCGGCCGCCCCGTCCAGCGCGGCCCGGACGTGTTCCTCGCGCACCGGACGGGAGCGGATGTCCGAGAGCAGTCCGTCGTTGCACTCCCCCACCACGGGGTTGAGGCTGCGCACCTGTTCGCGGCCGGGCTGCTCCAGCACCCACCCGACCAGCGCGTCGGCGACCCGGAACGCGGAGAGCGTCGAGGTGAGCAGCACCGGGGTCTCGATCGCCCCCAGTTCGGCGATCTGCGTCGCGCCGATCAGCTTGCCGTAGCCGTTGCCCGCGAACAGCCCGGCGGGCAGCGGGTTCTCCGGTCCGACGCCGTCGGGCACGACCGCGGTGACGCCGCTGTGCACGCGGGGCGGCTCCCACAGCGTGGTGTGCCCCACCCGCACCCCGGCCACGTCGGTGATCGCGTTGTGCGGGCCGACGGGGAACGGCCCGCAGGGCAGGCCGAGTTCGCGGGCGCGGGCGGGGCCGGACGGGGAGGTGCGGGAGGGCGGGGCGGGACGGGGGGACGGGGCGTCGCTCATGCCCGGCACGCTATCCCGCCGGTGTCATGTCCTCCGCGGCGCCGGGGCCGGCGGGCAGTTCGGTGAAGGAGTACGGCGGCCAGGGGCCCAGGAAGCGCACCCGCACCGCGGGGTGGCTGTCCTGGACGTCGGCCAGCACCGTGCCGACGGTCTCGATCTCGGTCGCGGGCACCAGCAGGGCCGCCGACATCACCTCCGCCTCGCGGGGGTCGCGGACGCTGCGGGTGCGGTCCCGGATGTCCTCGACCACCGCGGCGAGGCGGCGGCGGACGTCGGCGTGGATGCTGTCCGCCAGCCGCTCGGACGCCTCCTTGCGCAGACCCTCCAGCTTCTTGGCGAGCAGCCGGCGCATGCCGGGCGAGCGGTCGGCCATCTCGGCCTCCAGCGCGCGGGCCCGCTCGTCGTCCCCGGTGGCCGCCTCGCGGTCCACCGTGAGCTCGACGCGCAGTTCGGCGCGGCCGTCCAGTTCGCGCAGACGGCCGGAGAGTTCCTCCGCCCGTTCGCCGAGCCAGGCGCACAGCCGCTCCTCGGCACCGGCCTCCGCGCCCGGCGCGACCAGCACGTTGAAGGTCATCGGCAGGACGGCGCCGGTCCTCTCCCAGACGGCGACCACCGCGCGGTCCTGTTCGACCACCCAGCGGCGCACGGTCTCGTCGCCGCCCTCGAAGGGCTCGGCCGGGCCGTCGTGCACCAGTGCGGCGAGGCCCGTGCCGGGGGCGCGCACGACGCGCAGCGTGCGGTCGTCGAGACCGGTCACGCCGTCGGCCGGGTCGCCGGGGACGTCGGGCAGGAGGGCGTAGACGTAGAGGGCGGAGTCGTTCATCGGCCCGCCTCCTCCGCCCAGCGCGCCGGGTTGACCAGCTTGTCCACCACGTCGTCCACCACCTCGTCGAGGCCGCGGTGGAGATCGGCCACGGAGGTGGTGATGCCGTGGTCCTCCTTGATCTCCTCCAGCGCCTCGTCCAGTTCGAGCAGGGCGTCGCCGAGGCGTTCGAGCTCCTCCTCGGTGAGGTCCCCGCCCTCCATCCGGCGCAGCGCCTGGCGTTCCAGCGCCTCCTGGATCACCTCGACCAGGGTGAGCACCAGGGCGAGGACGCCGTGCTTGAGACTCTTCTCGTCGACCGTGAGAGCCATGTGTTGTCGTCTCCTTGTCCTGCGGTGCTCGCCGTCACGCCACGGGGGCCGGGGTGTCCGGCAGGTCCGGGGCGAGCGGCATGTCGGGGGCGGCCGCCGCGGCCAGGGCGTCGGCCCACCGCCGGGGCTGTTCGGACGCGAGGGTGACCCTCCCCTGGGACACCGTCTCCAGCACGATGACCAGTCCGTCGCCGGCGGGGCTGCGGCCGGGCTCGATGTGCGCGCCAAGGATCTCGCCGAGCGGCACGACCAGGGCCGGGCGGGCGTCCAGCGGCGACTTCCACATCAGCCCGGTGGGGCCGAGCCGGCCCTTGCCGCCCCGCCACAGCGGACCGCTGCGGCGCGGCTCCTGGTACCAGAGATGCTCCTCCACCTCGTCCGCGGGCGCGGCCTCGGGGGCGGCGGGCAGGGCGGTCAGGCCGGGGTTGAGGCCCCTCAGCGCCTCGTGCAGACCGTGCGGGTCGGCGGCCGAGAGCAGGGCGGTGCGGCCGTCGAGGGTGGCCACCCGCAGCCGGGTGCGCTGCTCGCCGCCGACGGTGGTCTCCGTCTCGAACTGGACGGTGCGCAGGTCGCGGACGCCGGCCTCGAAGAGGACCTCCCGGGGGTCGCGGCGCAGCACCACCAGCCGCTGGTCGGTGAGGTGGACACCGCCGGGTCGCCACCCGGTGTACACGCCCTCCTCGAGCAGGTGGCCACCGGGCATCCGGGTCACCAGCTCCTCCCCCGCGCGCAGGTCGAGGTCGCGCCGTCCGGCGGAACGTTCCGCCCAGGCGCGGGTGGACTCGTCCCACTGCCGGAGCATGCCGTACTCCAGCATGGTCTCCATGCCGGCGATGGCGGCGCGCAGGCTGACGCCGATGAGGGGAATGTCCGCGACCGCGACGATGAGGTCGAGGTGGAGCACGGCGCCCTTGTTCAGCAGCACCTCGACCAGGTCGTCGAGGGTGACCCTGGGGTCGCGGGTCGGCTTCATCGCGGGCCGCGGCTCGGTCACTCGGTCTCCTCCTCCTTCCGGGCGGTGCGGCGCGTCCCGGTGCTGCGGGTGCCGGTGGTCCGGGAGCGGCGCATGGTGCGGGCGCGCCGCGCCGGCTTGGCCGGTTCCTCGGGCTCGTCCGGTTCCTCGGAGTCCTCCGGCGTCCCGGCCTTCTCCGACCGGTCGGCCTTCTCGGTCTTCTCCGGCCGGTCGGCCTTCTCGGTCTTCTCCGGCCGCTGGGCCTTCTCCGGCCGCTCGGACTCACCGGGGTTGTCGGTGCGCTCCAGCTGCGCGGTGGCGTCGCCGCCCTGCTCGGCGGTCGCGAGCGCCTGGGCGCTGCGCCAGCCGCACCAGGGGCACCACTCCTCCAGCAGCTGCTTGGTGGGCACCTTCTTGTCGCACTGCGGGCAGGCCTCCTTCTCCTCCTTGGCCTCGCGCCACGCGGCGGTGTCGGTGTCGGTTCCGGCGGGGAACTCCAGGCCGTACCGGGACGCCGTCTCGAAGGACGCGAGAGCGGCGCGCAGCCGGATGCCGAGGAGTTCGACGCCGGCCACCGAGACCATGATGTCGGCGTTGAGCACCAGGCCCTTGTCGAGGAGGGTCTCCACCACATGGGCGAGGCTGCCCTCACCGTCCCGGCGGGGCTCGAGCGCGCGGGCGTTCGCCGCGACGCGCGGCGGTGTCCCGAAAGAGCCAGGCCAGCGCTCCTGAGCACCCGGCGAGCCGGTGGCCTGACGGGCGGGAAGTCTGGGCTGTTCCTCGTTCATTCCCTACGCGTTACCGGTCCGCCCCGCCACACACCTGGCCGTGCGCCCCTCCTGCGCGACGGGCGTCACAGCGCGGCCGGGTACGCCCTCCGTGCCCCGCACGGTCACGTTCCTCGCCGACGGGGTACCCGGCGCGGATGAGCGACGCACCGAAGGGCGCCCGGAGCGCCACGACCGACCGGTGGCCCTACCTGGCCGCGAGCACCGCCGTGGGACTGAGCGCCTGGGTGGGAGCGCGGGCCGCCGGCCCCTCCGACGACTGGTACGCCGGGCTGGACAAACCGTCGTGGCAGCCGCCTGCGGCCGCCTTCCCGGCGGTGTGGACCCCGCTGTACGGCACGATCGCGTGGAGCGCCGGGCGGGCGCTGAACCGCGCGCGGGGGCGCGAGAGGCGGGCCCTGGCCGCTCGTTTCGGCGCCAACCTGGCACTGAACGCGGCCTGGACCTGGTTGTTCTTCGGCCGGCGCAGCCCCGCCGACGGCGTGTGGGGGGCGCTGCTGCTGGACGCGAGCAACCTCCAGCTGATCCGCCGGGTGGCGCGCAGCGACCGCAGGGCCGCCGCGGCGCTGCTCCCGTACGCGGGCTGGTGCCTCTTCGCCACCGCCCTCAGCTCCTCCATCGCCCGCCGCAACCGCTGACCGGGCGAACCCGCCGGCCGCTGCCGGAGCGGGTGCGGCCCGGGAGCTCCGGCCGGGGCCCGCACCGAGGGCACGCAACCCCGCAGCGGGAGCGCGCGGCCCCCGTTGCGAGGACGCGGCGGCCCAGGGCAGGGACGCGGCGGTCGCCGTCACCGCCCGCCGTGCCGCGCGGCGACGAGGGCCGCGGCCATCAGCTCGCCGTCCAGCACGGACGCGTCGGCCATCCGCGTGGCCGTCCCGTGCGCCTCGAGCAGGGCCTTGGTCATCCGCAGTCCGCCGCGCGGCCGCCGCAGCACCGGCCGCACCCACGCCTCGACCGCCGCGTCGAGTGCGGAGTCCGGCTCGACCCGCTGGAGGACGGACCAGCGCAGGGCCTCCTCCGCCCCCACCGGCCGCCCGGTCAGCACCATGTCGCGCACCCGGGCCGTGCCGACCTCGTCGAGCAGCCGCGGCAGCAGCCCGCCCCAGGCGACCGGCAGTCCCAGCGCCGCCTCCGGCAGCCGGAAGGTGGCGCTCTCCGCCCCGATCCGCAGGTCGCAGGCGAGAGCGAGGGCGAATCCCGCGCCGACGGCGCGCCCCCGCACCTTGGCGACCGTCACCGCCGGGTTGCGGGACAGGGCCTGACACACCCGGCGTGCCTTGTCCCCCGAGATCCGTATCCCCGCCCCGTCGGGGTCCTGCCGCAGCTGCTCCTCGAACTCCGCGCGGTCGCCGCCGAGACAGAAGTCCTCGCCCGCGCCGGAGAGCACGAGCACCCGCACCGAGGGCTCCTGCCGGTGGAGGACCTCCAGCAGGTCGTCCAGCATCGCCTCGCAGACGGCGTTGCCGCGCTCCGGCAGGTGGAGTTCGACGTGCAGCACGTCCGCGTCGCGCCGCACGCGCAGGGTCTTGTACCGGTCGACGGCCGTCATGTGGTCACTTCCAGGGAGGTGATGCGGCGGAAGACCAGCCGGGGCACGTACACGGGCCCGTCGGCGGCCGACCGCAAGGTGGGGAAACGTTTCAGCAGTCCGGTGAGCAGCACTCTCGCCTCCAGCCGGGCCAGCCCCGCGCCGAGGCAGTAGTGCACGCCGCCGCCGAACGCGAGATGGGCGCCGCGGCGCAGGACGTCGAAGGCTGCCGGGTCGGGGTTGCGCCGCGGATCGTGGTGGGCGGCGCCGAACAGCACGTGCACCAGGCCGTCCTTGGCGACGGGCACTCCCCCGAGGACGGTGTCCTCGGCGGCGATCCGGCTGTTCAGCCAGATCGGCGGGTCGTACCGCAGGGCCTCCTCGACGGCGTCGTCGACGTGCTCGGGGTGCTCCCGCAGCCATCGCCACCGCGCCGGGTCGGCGAGCAGCAGGGAGACCACGGTGGACAGGAGCGTCGCGGTGGTCTCCAGGGAGGCGATGGTGACGAACATCGTCAAGTGGTAGAGCACCTGGTCGGCCGCGGCGCGGTCGCCCGCGTGCGTCTGGTCCCAGAACCGGATCCAGTCGGAGAGCACGTCCTCGCCGGGGTGGGCGCGCCGGTGCTCGAGCAGGGCGGTGAAGTACGCCCGCATCTCCAGGGTGGCGGCCTCGGAGACGGCGAGCTCGCTTCGGGTGGGCAGCAGTTCCTGGGCGAAGACCTGACGGTGGGTGAAGTCGAGTACGCGGTCGTGGTCCCGCTCCGGGAGGCCGAGCCATCCGCCGACGGTCCGGATCGGCAGGCGGTCCGCCACGACCGCGGCGAAGTCGGCCCTGCCGTGCGCCCGCGACTCCCGTTCCAGGTCGTCGAGCAGGGTCTCGACGTGCTCCTCGACGACGGGCCGCGCGGCCTCCAGGGCGCCGCGGGCGAAGGGGTTGCCCAGGGCGCGGCGCCGGAGCGTGTGCTCGGGCGCGTTGAGACGGGAGAGGGTGTGGCTCATCTCCCGGGTGGCGGGCGCGTGCCAGCGTGCGGGGTCCGGCTGCCGTTCCTGCCACGCGATGTCCGGGGCGAGCCAGCCGCGGCCGCGCAGCACCTCGTCGGCCACGTCGAACCCGGTGACGAAGTGTCCGCCCCAGGGCGCGGGGACCACGTCCCCGAGTTCCCGGAAGGCACGGTAGACGGGGAGCGGGTCGCGCAGGCCCTCGGGCGAGCGCAGACGGCGGACCAGGGCGATCACCTCGCGCCGACCGACCGCCCGGCGCGGGCCGGCGGCCGGTCGCGCGCCGTCCTGGCGGGGGACCCCCGGTGCGGGCGGGGGCGAGGGCGCGCCCGGACGCGGGCCGGACGCTTCCGGGTGGGCCGGGCAGCCTGCCGGGCTGCCGGCGACGGGACGACCGGCGACTGTGCTCAACCTTCTCTCCTCACTCGCTGCTGCTGACTCGCTGCTGCTCACGGGCGGAGCCGGCGGCCTCGGAGCCGGCGGCCTCAGAGACGGAAGACGTCGAGGAAGGTGCCCCAGAAGCCCTTCCTGCGGGCCGGTGCGGCGGGCTGCCCGGCCGGTTCGCCGACGGCCTGGGGCGTCTGCTCGGGCACGGCGGCCGGCAGCGGGTGGCGTCCGGTGGCGGCGGCCACCCGGCCGGCCGGGGAGGGGGCGAAGCGCACCGGGAGCGCCGCGAGGGCGCGGTGGAAGGGCCCCTGCCGCCAGGCGAGCTGCTCGGCGGGCAGTTCCAGGGCGAGGTCGTCGAGTTCGTTGAAGAGCTTCTCGACCGCGGTGAGGGCGATCACCTGGGCGGGCGAGGAGGCCGGGCACTTGTGCGGGCCCGCGCCCCAGGACAGGTGGGCGCCCTGGCTGCGGGAGCGGCGGGCGTGGTGCAGCGAGGGGTCCGCGTTCGCCCCGGCGAAGCTGATCACCACCGGGCTGTCCGCCGCGAGACGGATGCCGGCCAGGTCGACGTCCTGCCTGGGGAAGTGGGTGGCGTAGTTGGCGATGGGCGGGTTGTCCCACAGGACGTGTTCCATCGCCTCCTCGATGAGCAGGCCGGAGCCCTGCGGGGAGAGCATCAGCAGCACGGTGTTGCCGATGAGGTTGCGCTCGGGTTCGACCCCGGCGCCCATCAGCATCACCAGCTGGTCCTTGAGCTCGGTGTCGGTGAGCCCGGCCGGGTGCCGCACCAGGCGGCTGGTGAGGTCGTCGCCCGGCTCGCGGCGCTTGAGGGCCACCAGCTCCATCAGGCACGCCGTCAGCTCCTGGTCGGCGCGGAGGGCGTCCCGGCCCTCGAAGATGGCCGCCATCGAGGTGGTGAGCCGGTCGCCGATGTCCGCGGAGCAGCCGAACATCTTGTTGAAGACCAGCAGCGGCAGCACCTTGGCGTACTCGTCGATCAGGTCGGCGCGGCCGCGCTCGCTGAAGCGGTCGATCAGGAAGTCGCCCATCTGCCGCACGTCGCGCGCCAGTTGCCGGACGTCGATCGCGTCCAGGCTGTCGGTGACCGCCTTGCGCAGCCGCAGGTGCTCCGCCCCGTCGGTGAACAGGCAGTTGGGCCGGAACATCATCATCGGCAGCACGGGGCTGTCCAGGGCGATCCGGCCCTCGCGCAGGGCGCCCCAGTGGCGGGAGTCGCGGGCGAAGAGGGCGTCGTTCTGCAGTACCCGCAGCGCGGCCTCGTGGCCGACGACCAGGGTGGCCTCCACCCCGGGGGCGAGTTCCACCGGGCCGGCCGGGCCCTCGGCGCGCAGCCGGTCGTAGACGTCGTGCGGGGCGGCCGCGAAGTCCGCGCCGTGCATGGGGCAGCGGGCGGTGGTGCCGCCGTCGGCGGCGGGCGTGAAGTCCATGGTGCGTTCCTTCGGCGGCCCGGCGTCCTCGCGGACCGGGTCTGGGACGGGACGGGGAAGAAGCGTGCTCCCGCTCAGCGCGTGCGGCTGAGCAGGTGTCGGACGAGTTCCATGAGCGCCTCGGCGGAGGAGGCGACGTCCCGGGCGTCGCAGTGGACGACGGGCGTGTCGGGGAGCAGGTCGAGTGCCTCCCTGATCTCGCTCGCCTCGTAACGGACCGACGGGTCGAAGCTGTTGACCGCGACCGCGTACTCCAGGCCGAAGCTCTCCACCAGGTCGATGACCGGGAAGGTGGCCTCCAGGCGCGCCGGGTCGACCAGCAGGAGCGCCCCGAGGGCCCCCACCGTCATGTCCTCCCACAACTGCACGAACCGCTGCTGGCCGGGGGTGCCGAACAGGTAGAGGACCAGTTCCTCGCTGAGGGTGATGCGGCCGAAGTCCAGGGCGACGGTGGTGGTCTGCTTGGCGCCCGCCCCGCTGAGGTCGTCGACGGGGGCCGAGGCAGCGGTCATCCGCTCCTCGGTGCGCAGCGGCTCGATCTCGGAGAGGCTGCCGATGAAGGTCGTCTTGCCGACGCCGAAGTGCCCCACGACGACGATCTTGACGGCCCTCCGGACGCCGGCCGGGAGGTACGTGGCGGCCGGCCGGTCAGCCGAACAGCGCGTGGAGTCCATGCAGCACCTCTTCGAGGGTCCCTCGGTCAACGGCTTGGGCCGGCGGCGGTGCGGCACGGCGCAGCAGATGCCCTTGTTCGGCGAGATCGGTCAGCAGCAGCCGGGCGACGGCGGTCGGCAGGCCCAGGTGGGCGGCCACCTCCGCCACCGAGAGGTAGCCGCCGCCGCAGATGTCCCAGATGGCGCGGACCTCGGGGCCGGCCCGCCGGGGCAGTTCCCGGTCCGGCGCCAGGGTGACCAGGGTGTGGAGCGACAGGTCCGTCGAGGCCGGCAGCCGCCGCCCACCGGTGATGACGTAGGACCGGACGAAGTCCCCGGTCACCAGGTCGTCCTCGGGGGGCCTCGTCATGCCTCGGCACCGGCGTCCTGGCGCGCCGGCGAGGTCATGGCCTTCCCCAGGGCGGCGACCTGCTTCTGCATCCGGAAGGACATGGTCTCCATGTCCACGTCGAGTGCGGCGGAGGCGGCGAGGTAGGCGCCGCTGCCGGCCGCGATGAGGAAGATCCAGCCGCCGTCGTACTCGATGAGCGTCTGCTTCCAGGTGCCGTCGCCGCCGCCGACGAAGGGCGCGACGGCGCGGCTGAGGGACTGCATGCTGCTCATGGCGGCCGCGTTCTTCTCCGCGTCGTCCCGCTCGATGCCGCCTGACCGCTCCATCAGGAGTCCGTCGGCGGAGACGAGGATCGCGTGCCGGGCCCCGCGCACCGTCAGGACGTCGTCCAGCACCCAGGAAAGCTGGTCGTTCACTGCTCTTCCGATCCTTCCGAGTTGGTCGTGTCCCGTCCGCGCGCGGTGCCCCGGGCGAAGGCCCCGAGCCGTGAGGCGGTGGTCTCGTTGCTGTCGCCGGCCGGGTCGTCGTGCCGCGGCTGATCCGGCGGCCCGGGCGGGCCGGCGTCGGTCAGGGGGGTGCGCGCCGTCGTCCGCTCCGCCGCCACGCGGCGCCGCTTGGGCAGGCCTCCGGCGGTGGTGCCCACCGGGCGGGTGGCCGCGGTCGGGACGACTACGGGGGCGGGGTCGCGCTGGCGCCCGGGGGCGACCACCGGGGTCTTCCCGCGCGCTCCGCCGGCCGTGGCGGGGGCGGCGTCGTCGGAGGTCAGGAGGTCTCCCGGCAGCAGGACGACCGCGCGCACCCCGCCGTACGGGGAGGGCGTGTCGACGGAGACGCGGAAGCCGTACCGGGCGGCGAGGACTCCGGAGACGGCGAAGCCGAACTTGGGCGGGTTGCCCAGCGCGAGCAGGTCCACCGGCCCCTGCGGGGAGAGCAGAGCGGCGGCGCGGTCCTTCTCCTCCTGGCTCATGCCGACGCCGTAGTCGTCGACGATCAGGCAGACCCCGTTGGGCACCGCCTGGATGCCGACCACGACCGGCGTCTCGGGGGCGCTGTAGTTGGTGGCGTTGGCCAGCAGCTCGGCGAGCACCACCGCCAGGGGCTCCACGGCCTTGCTGACGACCGTCACGTTCACCTGGGCGTTGATCTCCACCCGGTCGAAGTGGCGGACGCGGCCCTGGGCGCTGCGCACCACGTCGAAGACCGAGGCCGGGTGCTCACGGCGTCCCAGCCAGCCGCCGCAGAGCACCGCGATGCCCTGGGCGCGGCGGTTGAACTGGCTGTTGGCGTGGTCGATCTCCATCAGGTCGGCCACCACGCCGGGGTCGTCGCCGTAGTTCTTCTGGGTGCGGTCGATGATCAGCTGCTGCTCGTCGGCCAGCACCTGAAGGGTGCGCATCGCGGCCTTGAGGACGGACTTGGTCTCCTCCTCGGCCTCCTGGCGGACCTCGGCGAGCGCCTCGCGGTGACGGTGTTCGAGCGCCGTCGTCTCGTTGCGCAGCAGCGCCCGCTCGGCCTTCTCCGCCCCGAGCTCACGCCGGAGGGCGTCCTCCTGGACGCGCAGCGCCATGTTGGTCCGACGCGCCCGGGTGACCGCGACTGCGGCGACCGCGAGCACCACCAGCAGGATCCACAGGAGTGGATCCCGGAGCAAAGACGTCATCCGACTCTCTTCACGTCGCGTTCCTGACAGCGGTCCTGCGGCCGCACGGTCCATTCCGTTTGACACACCGTCAACCGGCGAAGGAGCTGTCACCCTAGCAGTAGATGGAGGTACCAACTACCTCCACAAGGGCCCCCACTTCAGGGCATACGAGGACGTAGCAGCCGCGTAGCGCACATCACAACAAGATCGCGAAGAGCCGCGGCCGGACCCGCCGCCCCGTCACTCTCCTTTTGTCATGCGCCTGTTGATCCATTCCGCTTAGGGTCGCGGTCGGATCCGGGCCACAGGTACGGGATGTCGTCGGGGACGCCGGGGAACCGCTCCGCGTACTCCTGCGGATCCTTGCGCAGCAGCGCCGAGCGGTGACTGCGATGGAAGGCCTTGTCCCCCAGCCAGGGCGGGAGTTCGCCCGCCTCGGCGAGCACCTTCTGCACCCGGGCCCGCGGGGCGTCCGGACGGAACGCGGCGTACTCGGCGGTCAGGGAGTCGGCGCAGGTGTCCGGCCGGCCCTGCTCCTGCCACACCCGGCAGACCTCGAGCCCGTAGCGGACCAGGGCCTCCTCGTAGCCCGTCCACATGCGGACCGCCGGGTGGTGCTGCCAGCCGTACCCCGGCACCGTGAGGGCGCGGAAGACCTGGAGGGCCTCGACCCGCTGCTTGCCGAGCCGGCGCCGGTCGAGAGCCAGCGCGGACCGCCGGAAGTCCCGGTACGGGAGGAAGGTCTGCACGCGGCGCCGACTACCCGGCAGCGCCCCGGACAGCCCGGCCGCACCCTCGGTTCACCCGTCCGGCGGACGGCGATTTCCATGATCTACAGTTCGGGCGCGGGGAAGCGGACACCGGACAAGGGGAGGAAGCATGAGCGTTCAGGAGCTGTTCGGCGGCGGGGTCGCCGTGATCACGGGGGCCGGTTCGGGGATCGGCGCGGGGCTGGCCCGCTACGCCGCCACCGAGCTGGGCATGACCGTGGTGCTGGCCGACGTGGACGCGGGCGCCGTAGCCGCGCTGCGCGAGGAACTGGAGGCGGCCGGGGCCCGGGCGATCGACGTCGAGTGCGACGTCCGGGACGCCGAGGCGGTCGCCCGGCTGGCGGAGCGGACGCTGGCGGAGGCGGGTCCGGTGCGGCTGCTGGTCAACAACGCGGGCGTCGAGCAGTTCGGGTACCTGTGGGACACCCCGGTCGAGAACTGGCGGCGCGTCATGTCCGTCAACGTCGACGGGGCCTTCCACGGCGTCCGCGCCTTCCTGCCCCACCTGATGGCCGAGCCCGGGCAGTCCTGGGTCTGGAACCTCTCCTCGGTCGGCGGCGTGGGCGCCGCGCCGCTGCAGGCGCCGTACATCGTCAGCAAGCACGCGGTGCTGGCGCTGACCGAGTGCCTGAGCCTGGAGGTCCAGGCGGCGGGCCACGGGGACCACGTCCACGTCCAGGCGGTGCTGCCCGGGGCCGTCGCGTCCAACATCTTCCAGGCGGCGGGCGGCGCCGAGGACAGCGGCGACGTCGCGGCGGCGGAGGGTCACCGGGCCCAGATGCTTCAGCTGAACGACACCGCGATGGACCCGCTGGAGGCGGCCCGGATCTTCTTCGAGCAGTCCGCCAAGGGCGAGTTCTACCTGCTGAACGACGAGTTCGGCGGGCACCTGATGGCGGCCCGCGCGGACGTGCTCGCCCACCGCAGGGCCCCCGCGCTGCCGCAGTACTGAGTCGATGTGTCCGGTCCTGACGGGTGTGAGCGCGGCAATCGCGGCCATGAGGGGATGAAGGGGGTGCCCTCGGCGCAGGCCGGCGGGCCTCCCCGGATCATCCACCCACAGTGATCGGAGTGCCGCTCGTGAGCAGGTTGCAGCAGAAGGAACGGTTCACCTCCGGGCTCAAGGGCCTGGGCGGGCAGGCCGGTGAGGGCGGGAAGAAGCTGGGCCGCACGGCCCAGGCGTCGACCGCGCGCGCCACGGCCGCCCTCTCGGGCACCACGGCCAAGGCGCGGGAGAAGGCCGCCGAGCTCGCCCCGCAGGTCTCCGCCCGCGCGGGCGAGCTGAAGACCCGTGCGGCCGGCGTCACCGGCAAGGTAGGCCAGTCCGTGCCCGCCCCGGTGCGCACGGGTGCCACCCAGGCCGTCACCGCGGTGCGTACCGCGATGCTCGTGGGCCGCTACCGCACCGCCGTCATGGCCGGTGCCGGTGTCGCCCTCGTCTGGATGGTCGTCCGCCGCAAGCGCGGCTGACCGCCGTGGTTCCCGGTGCCGGGGGCCGGACCGCCGTCGGGCGGACCGGCCCCCGCGCCGCGTCCGGGGGCGGTGGGCGCGCGCCGTCAGGGGCGCGCGCCGTCAGGGGGCGGGCGGGCCGTTCGGTCCGGGCCGTCCTGCCGCCCGGGTGGGTCGGCAGTCAGGGACCCGCTGACGGGTACCCAGCGGGCCTGTGCGCGGGGGCCGTTCAGGCGGTGACGGCTCGGGCCGCGGACACCACCCGCGCCAGGGCGTCCTCCCGGAATAGCGCACGGCCCCGCGCGACGAGGCGGTCCCGCTCCGCGCCGTCCCGCGACAGCCGCTCCACCGCGCGCAGCAGGGCCGCGCCGTCGGGCGCGTGGACCGCCACGCCGAGCTGGGCCATGCGCCGTACGCCCGCCTCGCCGTGACCGGGCAGGGGTCGGTGCGCCACCACCGGCAGTCCGGTGGCCAGGGCCTGCACGGCGGTCTGACCGGCCGCGTTGTCGACCAGCACGCGGACCGCGCCGAGCAGTCCGGGCATGTCGGTGACCCAGTCGAGGACCAGTACGCCGGGCACGCGGGCCATGCGCTCCCGCAGACGCTCGTTCCGCCCGCACAGGACGACCGGCAGGAAGCCGGCGCGGGCCAGCCGCCGTGCGGTCGTCTCCATGCCCTCGGCGGCTCCCCAGGCGCCGGCCGAGAGCAGGACGGGCGGTCGTCCGGGCGCGTGGTCGTCGAAGCGCCGACGCCAGAGCGGAGCGCCGGCGGCCGGCTCGCGGAAGCCGGGCGCCACGACGGGTCCGGTCACCCGGACGGGCACGTCGACGCTCCCGCGCACCTCCCGCGCGGCCCGTTCGGTGAGGCAGAGGTACAGGTCGTTGCCGGGGTGCAGCCACTGCCGGTGGACGGCGAAGTCGACGAGCAGGACCACGCTGGGGCAGGACAGGGCGTCCCGTTCCCTGAGGTGACCCGTCAGCTGTGCGGCCAGATGGAAGACGGGCACCACCACGTCGGCGCCCGTCCGCCGCGCGATGCCGGTCAGGCGGGTGGCGGCCAGACGGGCGAGGGGGACGCCGCTGGGACGGCGCCCCGGTCCGGGGCGCAGGAACACGCGGTAGAGGGCGGCGTAGACCCAGGGGACGTGCCGCACCACCGCCTGGTAGAAGACGCGGAGCGCGGCCCCCGTCCCGAGAGGCAACAACCGCAGCAGGTCGAGGACCTGGACCTGGTGCCCCTGCTCGCGGGCACGGCGGGCGAGTTCGTGGGCCACGGTGTCGTGGCCGGCTCCCATGCCCGCGCTGAGGATCAGTAGCCGCAGCGCCTCGCGCTCCGGCGCGGGACGGCGGTGCCGCGAAAGGTGTGGGGTACGCACGAGAAGCAGAATGCCCGGATTCCCACACATGCGACACTTGGTCTAGGTTTGGCGGAGAAGATCCAGGCCGCTCGGAGATCGCCCGCGCCCGGTCGCCGACGCGTCCTGGCACCCTCGGGCATCCTTCCCACCACAGAGGTCCAGCCATGTCCCACGCACCCCAGGCAGGCACCGGCGACATCACGTCCACCTCGATACGTGGGCCGTGGCCGCGTCCCTCGGCGGAGCGCCCCGCCCCGGCCGGGCGGGCGCACACGGCGGTGGTGACCGGCGCCTCCTCCGGGATCGGCACCGCGGTGGCGCGTCGTCTGTCGGCCGAAGGGTGGGACCTCGTCCTCAACGGGAGGGACGCGGCACGCCTTCGGGAGGTCGCACGGCCGACCGGGGCCTCGTACTTCCCGGCCGATCTCACCACGCCCGGGGCGGAGGAGCGGCTGACCTCTTTCGCCCTCGACCGGGTGGGGCGGGTGGACCTTCTGGTGGCGGGCGCGGGCGTCGGCTGGGCCGGGGAGTTCGTCACCATGCCCGCCTCCGCCCTCGAGGAGGTCGTCGAGACGGACCTCCTGGCCACGCTGCGTCTGGTGCGGCAGGTCGTGCCCCACATGGTGCGGGAGGGCCGTGGGCGTGTCGTCCTCGTCGGATCCCTGGCGGGGGTGGTCGGGGTACGGGCGGAGGCCGTGTACTCGGCGGCGAAGGCGGCGTTGGGCGCCTTCTCCGAGGCCCTGCGGTACGAACTGCGCGGCACCGGGGTCGGGATCAGCCATGTGGTGCCGGGCGTCGTCGACACGCCGTTCTTCGAACGGCGCGGGGCCCCGTACCGCCGGTCGGCGCCCCGGCCGGTTCCGCCCGAACGGGTCGCGGACGCCGTGTGGACGGCGGTCTCCCGGGGGCGGGACGAGATCTACGTCCCGGGGTGGCTGCGGCTTCCGGCCCGGGTGCACGGAGCCGCACCCGCCCTGTTCCGGCGCCTGTCGTCCGTGTTCGGGTGACGGCGGTCCGGGGTGCTCACCGTCGTCCTCGCCCTGCTCGCCGCGCTGTCGAACGCCTCAGCCTCGGTGCTCCAGCGGCGGGCGGCGGCGGACGAGCCGGAGGGCGGCACCGGGCTGCGGCAGGACGCGCGGTGGCTGCTCCGCGTGCTGCGGCGGCCCGCCTGGGTGGCCGGCGCCGGCCTGCTCGCCCTGTCCACCGTGTTCCAGGCCTGGGCCCTGAGCCTGGGCGGCCTCGCCCTCGTCCAGCCGTTGCTGGCCACCGAGTTGCTCTTCACGCTGGCGGTCGGCGCCCTGGTCTTCCGGCGGCGTCCGGCGCCCAGGACCTGCCTGGCGTTCCTCGCCCTGGCCGCCGGGCTCGCGGTGTTCCTCGCGGCGGCCTCTCCGACCGCCGGACGCAGCACGGCCCACGGGGGGCGGTGGCTGCCGACCGCACTGGCGGTCACGGTGGTCACGGCCGGTCTGGCGCTGACCGCCCGCACGGTACGGGGGGCGCCGCGCGCCGCCCTGCTCGGACTGGCGTCGGCCGTGTGCTTCGCCGCGACCGCCGCGCTCCTCAAGGAGACGACCGGGAAGCTCGGCGACGGCCTCGGGGCCCTGATGTCCACCTGGCCCCCGTACGCGACGCTCGTCGTCGGGACCGCCGCCTTCCTGCTGCTCCAGTACGCGCTGCGGGCGGGGACGTTGGCCGCCTCGCAGCCCGCGCTGACCCTGGGCGACGCCCTGACCAGCGTGGCCCTGGGGTGGGTGCTGTTCGGTGAGCGGATCGCGCTCGGAGCCCGTGTGGCGCCCGCGCTGATGGGCGTGCTGCTCATGGGCGCCGGCAGTCTCGGGCTGGCGCGGGCCCTCCCGACGGCCGGAGGCTGGGACACGGGAGCGGCCGGCCGGAAGGGCGCACCGCCCGCCGGCCCTCGTCACCGGGGCGGTCCGGACACCGGCGGCGCCCCCGACCGTGAGGAGCACGACCTGTGAACGCGTCCCCGGGCCCTTCGGCCGTCCGGACCACGGCGGCGGTGCTGGTTCCCGCGCTCGCCTGCGCCGCGGCGCACATCGCCCCGGCCGCCACCTGGCTGCCCGCGGTACGCCGTACCTGCTTCCCCCGTCTGGCCGGTATCGGCCGCGCGGACCATGTGGCCCTGACCTTCGACGACGGGCCGGATCCGCTGTCCACCCCCCTGTTCCTCGACGCCCTGGACGAGCTCGGGGTGAGGGCGACCTTCTTCGTCCTGGGGGACGGCGTGGTCCGGCATCCCTCCCTGGTGGCCGAGACCGTCGGCCGGGGACACGAACTCGGGGTGCACGGCTGGGGCCACGAGCGCCCTTGGCTGCCCGCCCCGCTGGCCGACCGTCGTGGGCTCCTCCGTACGGCCGACGCGATCCAGGACCTGACCGGCCGTCGCCCGCGCTGGTACCGGCCGCCCTACGGCATCCTGACGTCCGGGCGTCTGGCCGCCGCCCGTACGGCGGGTCTCAGGACCGTGCTGTGGACGGCCTGGGGCCGGGACTGGACGCCCACGGCGACGGGAGCGTCGGTGTCCGCCCAGGTCGCCGCCGACCTGCGGGGCGGCGGGACCGTGCTCCTGCACGACACCGACCGGACGGCCGCCCCCGGCTGCTGGCGGGCGGCGCTCGCGGCCCTGCCCGAGATCGTCTCCGCGTGCCGCGCCGCGCGCCTGTCGGTCGGCCCGCTCGCCGAACACTGGACGCACGGCGGCCCGGCCGGGAGGCGCTCGAGCCCGGCCGGGCCGGCAACGCATGGTTCTCTTCGCGGAGTTGAGGGTGAGGAAGCGCGGACTCGTGCGGCCCCGCGCTGTCCGGGTGGTCCGCCGGGGCGGGACCGGGGCGGGGCCGCGTGAGGCGTCGGATCAGTGGTCGTCGAACTGGACCGTGACGCGGTCGGTGCTCGACGGCCAGGCCGGCACCCTCAGCACGTCGACGCGGCCGCCCTCGCCGCGCGGGCGCGACACCAGGGTGAGCGGCCGGTCCCGGCGCGCGGTCGCCGGGAGGTAGACGTCCATCCCGGTGAGGAACGGCGTCTGGAAGAACGGCTGCAGCGGCGCGGAGAGATCGGTGACCTTGTCCGAGCCCGCGTCGAAGACGAACATCCCGATCGTCCGCTTGGTGCGCGGCGCGTTCGCCGCGTTCAGCACCTGGACGCCCTCGACGGAGAGGGTGTCCCCCGCCTCGCCCTGGTCGCCCCACCACTCCTTCTGGCGGGTGACGGTGAGCGCCGCGTGGCCGTCGCCGGTCTCCACCTGTCCGGAGATGCCCTCCCCGGGCCGGCCGGTGAGCAGCCGCACGAGGTGGTCGGAGCGCTGGAACGGCGGGAAGTACAGGTGGTGGGTGTGCTTCTCGTCCCACACCAGCGCGAACTCGTAGTGGGCCTGCCCCCACGCCCGCACGGGCCCCCAGGCGCCGTCCGCCCCCAGGACCTGCACCGCCTCGGGCCTGCTGCCGATCCGCGCCCCCGTCAGCGGGTCGACGCGGTGGATCTCCAGCCGCACGCCCTCGACCGGGACGTTGGAGGGGAAGAGCTGGGCCCGGCCCGCGAGGGTGATGGACAGCTCCGGCACGATCCGCGTGGTGCGCGGCTCCTGGCCGTGGAAGAACCGGTAGAACTCGGCGAAGGTCTCCTCGGAGGTGACCGTCTCGGTGTGGGCCTGGCCGGGGAGGTACACGTTGCGTGCCCCGCCGACGGCGCGGGCCGGGTCGCCCTCGCCCCAGACGGCGAGGGTGGGGACGCCGCCGGGCAGGTCGGGCGAGGTCCGTCCGTCGAGGTTGACGTAGTGGGCGACCCTGGCGGCGCGTTCCGGCGAACTGCGCAGATACGCCTGCATCAGCAGGGTGCCCAGCGAGTGGGCGAGCAGGTCGACCCGGTCGGCGCCGCTGCGCTCCAGCAGCCCGTCGATCCGCCGGTCCAGGGCGGCGTAGACGGCGTCGGGGGTGGTGGTGGCGAAGGTCGAGTCGTACTCGTGGGTCTCGATCAGCTGGGCCGGGAAGCCGTTGCCGGTCAGCCGCCGGGCCTGGGTCTCGAACTGCCCGCCGGATCCGCTCGAGCCGTGCACGAAGATCACCGGCCGGAGGGTTCCGGTGCCCGCGGCCCGGTGGCTACCGGCCCCGTGGTCACCGGCCAGGGCGGGCGCCGGAAGGGCGCAGAGCATGAGCAGCGCGGTGAACAGGGTGACGATCCGGCCGACCGGGCCGCGCGACGTGGTCGCCAGGAGTGACGTCCGGGCAGATCCCAGCGGCGCGGGGTCCGGTGACACGGCGTCCGGTGACACGGCGTCCGGCGATCCGGTGCCGGGGGGATCGGCACGGCCGGGCCCGGTACCGGCGGGCGGGGTGCTGGAGGGCGGGGTGCTGGGTAACACGGTGCTCCACCTCTCGTGCGGGATGCGGGGAATGCGTTCGTCCGCCACCGTCCCGAGCCCCGGGGAAGGGCGGCAAGGGCGCCTCCGGGAGAACTGTGCCGCCGCCCAGCACCGCCGCCCCGGGCACCGACGGGGGCACAGCCCGGCCGGCGCCCGGGGCGCCGTTTCAGTTCTTGCGGAACCGCTCGACCGCCCGCTGGATCTCCTCACCGGTGGCGGTGGACGCCTGGGCCCAGGACTCGAACTCCAGCGTCGCGCCGAAGTCACCGGTCCTGGCGATGCCCACCGCCCGCTTGATGTCCCGCACCAGCGCCGGGTCCACGGCGGCCCAGCGCCCGGCCATGTCGTGCGCGGCCGCCACCGGGTCCTCGGCGACGCGCAGCGCCACCCCTTCCCGTACCGCGGTCTGCGCGTCGAGCGTGCCGCCGTCCAGCAACAGGGCGAGGGCCTTCTGTGCTCCCAGTGCGTCGACCAGGAACCAGGTGCAGCCGCCGCCCGGGTGGAGCCCGATCCGGGTGAACGTCGCCGCGAACCGGGCGTCCGGGCCGGCCACCCGGACGTCGCAGGCCATCGCCAGGTTGAAGCCGGCGCCCACGGCGGGCCCCTGGACCGCGGCGACGGTCGGGATCCGCAGCGCCCGCAGGCTGAGGAAGCTCTCGTACACGCGGTGCAGGTGCTCGCGCACCTCGGCGACCGGGCGGCCGGCGTCCCCGAACAGCGCGGGCAGGTCGGCCCCGGCGCAGAAGGCGGATCCGGCTCCGGTGACCACCAGGGTGCGGGCGTCCGGGTCGTGGGCCACGGTGGCGACGGCCTCCCCCAGCTCCCGGCACATGGTCTCGTCGAGACAGTTCCGGCGGTCCGGGTCGTCCAGTGTCAGCGTCCAGCGGCCCTCGTCCTCGACCAGGTCGACCTTCGTCATCCGCGCCCCTTCCTCGGTTCGCCCGGCCGGTGCCGGGTGCTCGGAACCTACCGTCCGGCCGTTCCGCCCGGCGCGGCCGGGTGGACGTGCCTTCCGCCTCCCGACGCGCTCACCCGGGCGTTCCGCGAGCCGCCTTCGACGGGCGGTCTCCCGCCGAAGGCGCTCAGCGTGCGTTCCAGCGCGGGAAGCGCGCGGACCACCTGGCGGGAGCGGATCAGCAGGTCCCAGGCGGGCTCGAACTTCTTCCAGCCGCCCGCGTAGGCGAGGTGCCGGAGCCGCTCCGGGCGACCCGGCTGCGCGGCGGAGCCGCGCCAGATGTTCGACCAGCGGTAGAAGTCCCGGTAGGCCCTCCAGTACCCGTCCTCGAGCTGCCGGGCGGTCATGCCCCGCGGCTCGTGGACCACGTGCCGGGTGTCGTACAGGTCCCAGTCCCGGTGCAGGATGCGCCCCTCGCCCTCCATCTGCCGCCACAGCCCGGTGGACGGGTAGGGAGTCATGATGTGGAAGGTGGCCGTCTCTATCCCCTGCTCGACGGCCCAGGCGACCGTGCGGTCGAAGACGTCCGGACCGTCCTGGTCGAGGCCGAAGACGAAGCTCGCGTTCACCATCACGCCGGCGTCGTGCAGCCGGCGGACCGCCGCCGCGTAGTCGGCTCCGATGTTCTGGTTCTTGCGCCGCTCGGCGAGGTTCGCCTCGTTGACCGTCTCGAAGCCGACGAACAGCGAGCGCAGCCCGGCGTCCACGGCCTTTTCCAACAGCCCCGGCTTGAGGACCGAGTTGACGGTGGCGGCGGCCTGCCACAGCCGCCCGGTCCCGGCCATCCCGTCGAACAGGGCCTCGGCGAAACGCCGGTTGCCGAAGAGGTGGTCGTCGAGGAAGTAGAGGTGGCGGCCGGGCAGCCGGTCGATCTCCGCCAGGGCGTCGTCCACCGCCTGCGTGTAGAAGGATCTGCCGCCCTCGAAGAAGGCGTCCTTGTAGCAGAAGTCGCAGTGGTGCGGGCATCCCCGGGTGACCACGAGGGAGTTGGGGACCAGGTACAGGTGGCGCTTGATGAGGTCCCGGCGGACGGGAGGCAGCCCTTCGAGGGTGCGCAGCCGTGAGTCGTAGCGGCGCGCGGGCGTGCCTTCGCGGAAGTCCGCGAGGAAGACCGGCCAGGTGTCCTCCCCGGGTCCGGTGAACACGGTGTCCGCGTGCGCGGCCGCCTCCTCGGGCAGCGAGGTGACGTGCAGGCCGCCCATGGCGACGTGGACGCCGCGCGCCCTGAAGTGGTCGGCGATCTCGTAGGCGCGCCGCGCGGAGGTGATGTAGGGCTGGACCACCAGGAGGTCCGGACTCTCCAGGGCCTCCAGGTCGATCCGCTCGACGTGCTCGTCGAGCAGGGTGACCTCGTCGTCGGGGTCCAGGTAGCCGGCCAGGGTGGCGAGCCCCAGGGGCGGGAAGAGCGAGTACTTGACGGGCCGGAACAGCGGGCTGGTCGCCTCGGTCAGTGCCGGGAGGATCATCGTCACACGCATGCCGGTCCAGAGGGCCGGAACCGCGCCGGTGGTTCCCGGTCCCCGGAAAAGGCGTCCTGCCAGGCACTTCCGGGCCTTCTCATGATCCGAGTACGCTCGCCCTGCCCCGGAGGCAGGGGTCCCGCGCCGACCGATGGAGAGCCCGATGACCACAGCGGACACGTCAGTCGATCCGGCGGAGGACGGGGCGCCGGCCCCCGTGCTCGCCTTCTGCGACGACGCGCTCGGCAGGGACGACATGGTGGGCCTGCTCGCCCGGCTGAAGGCCGGCGAGGTGGGCGCGGAGGAACTGGCGCGGGCCGCGGCGGAGCGGATACGCGCCGTGGACGGCCGGCTCAACGCCGTGCAGACGGCGATCTTCGAGGCCGGGATCGCCTCCGCGCGGGCGGGCGCCCGGGGGCCGCTGGCCGGCATCCCCACGCTGGTGAAGGACAACACCACCTACGCGGGACTGCCCACCGGCAACGGCACGGCCGCCGCCGTGCCGGGTCCGGCCACCCGGCACGCCCCGTTCACCCGCCAGTTCACGGCCACCGGGATGACCGTGCTGGGCAAGACGCGGCTGCCGGAGTTCGGGTTCAACGCCAGCACCGAGTTCGAGGACGCCGAGCCGGTCCGCAACCCGTGGAACACCGCGTTCTCCGCGGGCGGTTCCTCCGGCGGCAGCGCGGCCCTGGTCGCGGCCGGCGCGGTGCCGATCGCGCACGCCAACGACGGCGGCGGCTCGATCCGCATCCCGGCCGCCTGCTGCGGCCTCGTCGGGCTGAAGCCGACCCGGGGCCGCATGGCCGCCAACGAGACGGGCCGCAGCCTGCCGATCGACGTGGTCGTCGACGGGGCGGTCACCCGCACCGTGCGCGACACCGCGGCCTTCCTGGCCGCCGCCGAGCAGGCCCGTCCGGCGGCGAAACTGCCGCCCGTCGGCCGGGTCGAGGGCCCCGGGGAGCGGCGGCTGCGCGTGGGCCTGCTCCTGGACTCCCCCACCGGCACGGTCACCGACGAGGCGACCCGCGCCGCGGTCACCGCGACCGCCACGGTGCTCGAGGGCCTCGGACACCGGGTGGAGGAGTACCGGATGCCGCTGGACGCCCGGTTCGAGGAGGACTTCGTCACCTACTGGGGCCTGCTGGCCTTCCTGGCGGGTGCGACGGGGAAGCTGCTGATGGACCGGCGCTTCGACCGCCGCCGGATGGACGGCCTCAGCCGCGGTCTGCGAGAGCTGTACCTGCGCCAGTGGCACACGACCCCGGCCGTGGTGCGGCGTCTGCGCCGTGCGGCACGGGAGGCCTACGAGGACTCGGCCGCCCGGTACGACGTGATCCTCTCCCCCGTCCTGGCGCACACCACGCCGCGGCTGGGGCACCTGTCGCCGTCGGTTCCGTTCCCGGAACTGATCACGCGGCTGAGGACGTACGTGGCGTTCACGCCGATCAACAACGTGTGCGGCAGTCCTGCGATCTCGCTCCCGGGTCCGGCCCGGACGCCGGACGGCCTCCCGGTGGGTGTCATGCTCTCCGGCCGCGACGGCGAGGAGCGGACCCTGCTGGAGGTCGCCTACGAGCTGGAGGCGGCCCGCGGCTGACCCGGCCGGGTGCGCGGGACACGGGTGGCGTACCAGGACGGGCCGGGGCGCAAGGGCGCTGCGTACGCTGATGCCGCCCGGCCGGCCGCCCCGTCCCGCGCCCCGAACCGGGGCCGTCCAAGGAGCCGCACCACCATGAGCACGCACCGTTCCCCGGCCCGCGCGTCCGGCGCCGTGGCCGTCGCCGTCGTCGCCGCCCTGTCGCTGGCGTCCTGCGGCACCGACAGCGCCTCGACCTCGGGTCCCACCCCGACCGGCAGTCCGACCGCGTCCCCCTCGCCCACGGGCGCCGGCCAGGCGCACGACGCCCAGGACGTGTCGTTCTCGCAGGGCATGATTCGGTACCACCGCCAGGCGATCGAGATGGCGGACCTCGCCGAGACGCGGGCCGAGTCCCAGGACGTCAAGACCCTGGCGCAGAACATCAAGCAGGAGAACCAGACCCAGATCGACCAGATGTCCCAGTGGCTCACCTCCTGGGGCGAGCCGGTACCGGAGGCCAGCCCCACCGGAACGGAGAGCCCGACCGGGACCGAGAGCCCCACCGGAACGGAGAGCCCGGCCGGCAGCCCCAGCCCCAGCCCGACCGGCGGGAACATGCCCGGCATGGCCACCCAGGAGGAGCTGGACCAGCTCCGCGACGCCACCGGCGCCGACTTCGACCAGCAGTTCCTCACCCTGATGATCGAGCACCACGAGGGCTCCCTGGAGCTCGCCCGCACCGAGACCGAGCAGGGTGAGTACCAGCCGGCCAAGGACGCGGCCCAGTCGATCATCGACACCCAGTCCCAGCAGGTCCAGGAGATGAAGCGGATCCAGAGCGAGAACCAGAACCAGTACTGAGGTGGCACAGGTCACATCCGCCTGATGTCACATCTCGTCGTCCTCCCTCCGTCGGTGTGGTGAAGCGTCCACACGATCCGGAGGAGACCGAGATGGAACCGCGCATGAACCCCTTCGCCAGTCCGGTGGCGAGCAGCTTCGTGAAGCGCCTCGGCGCGGCCGGCAAGGTGGTGACCGACTCGTCGGTGCCGGTCCTCACGCAGGAGCTGGTGAAGATCCGCGCCAGCCAGATCAACGGGTGCGGGTTCTGTGCCGACATGCACACCAAGGAGGCCGTCGCGGCCGGGGAGAGCCACGCCCGGCTGCACCTGGTGGCGACCTGGCGGGAGGCGACGGTCTTCACCGAGGCCGAGCGGGCCGCCCTGGCGCTCGCCGAGGAGGGCACCCGCGTCGCCGACGCGGCCGGGGGCGTCCCGGACGAGGTGTGGGCCGACGCCGCGAAGCACTTCGACGAGGAGCAGCTCGCCGCGCTGGTGTCGCTGATCGCCCTGATCAACGCCTACAACCGGCTGAACGTGATGGTGCGGATGCCGGCCGGCGACTACCAGGTGGGCCAGTTCGGCTGAGCCGCACGCACCGCCCGCACGCATAGCCCGGCCCGCCGCCGAGGACCGGCCGCCCCACGCGACACGCGTGGAGAAGTGCCGGAGTCGCGTCCGGATTGGAAGCCACCTTGGCGACGACCCGGACTCCGTGCCGGTCG